>JAIVGV010000416.1 GCA_020201365.1 Acidobacteriota bacterium | reverse complement strand
GCCGATCTCGGAGTGCGGCGCGACCGAGTCGCCCCCGGCGAGCTCGACCAACTGATCTATGAAGCTCCCGTCGGTCGCCGCGTAGAGACCGCGCAGCGTGCCGGGCACGCGATCCACGATGCAGAGCACGCGCGGGCGCGGCAACGGGGACGCGCGCGCGCGCACTTCGTCGAGCCTCCCTTGCGTCTCCCCGCGCAGCCTGCGCGCCGCCTCGGGCTCGCCGACCGCGTCGCCGATCAGCGTGATGGACGCGAGCGCGTCGGCGAGCGACCGATCCGGCGCGACGACCGTGCGCAAGCCGAGCGCGTCGAGCTTGTCCTTGATCAGTTTCTCCTGCGCCTGCGTCAGCACGACGAGGTCGGGCTTGAGCGAGACGACCTGTTCGAGGTTCGTATTCTGCCACCCGCCGATCCGCGGCAGGTTTTTGACTTCGGGCGGGTAGTCGTCGTAGTCCGACACGGCGACGACGCGCGAGAAAGCGCCGACGCCGTAGAGAATTTCGGTCGCGCTCGGGCTGAGCGAGATGATCCGCTGCGGCTTCGAGGCGCTTGCCGGTTGATTCGCGACGCGCCCGCCGCACGCGGCGAGGGAGAGCGTCGCGACAATCGCGAGCGCGAGCGCGACGCGGCGCGCGTCAGTCGTCGTCATCTGTTCTCGCCGTCTTGTCATCTTCGCGCGCCTCCCTTCTGAAGCCGTAAGGACAGTGGCGGCAGCCGCTCTCGCAGCAGTAGCCGCGCCGCAGGAGGTAGCTCGCCGTGAAGACCATCGCCGCGCCCTCGCGGTAGAAGTCAACGCCTTCGACGAGCACGAAGTCCGGCGCCGTTTCCGAGTCTTCCGCGCCCATCAGAAGCTGAACTGCGCGCCGCCGCGCGCCGTGCGCCCCGGCGTGCGGAAGCCGCTCTCGTAGTACTCGCGCCCGAACAAATTTTCGACGACGCCGAAGAACCTGAGCGCGCGCGACTCCGTGAGCGGCAGGCGGTAGCTCGCGCCCGCGTCCGCCTTGAGCAAGCCGGGGAAGCGATAGACGCGGCTCGCGAACGAAGAGGGATCGAAGACGGGCGCGAGGTAGTCGCTCGTCGCCGAGAGATCGAAGTTGAAGAAGGTGCGGCGACCCAGCCGCCCGGTGGCGACGAGGGAGAACTGGTGATCCGGGATGGCGAAGGCGCGCACCTGCCCGAGCCGCGGCGTGCGCTCGTCGCTGTTCGTGAAGGTGTAGGAGGCGCGAAGGTCGAGCGCGCGCGTCGGCGCGGCGTCGAAGCTCAGCTCCACGCCGCGGGCGAGTCCGCCGCGCGTGTTGACGTAGCCGCCGAAGCGCCCGAACGGGTCGGGCTGCGCGACGAGCCCCGTGAAGTCGAAGACGATCGTCTCTTGCAGGCGCGCGTAGAAGTAGGTCGCGGACGCGCGCGCGCGGTCTCGCGCGAACGACTGATCAACCCCGGCGTCGAAGGAGATGGCGCGCTCCGGCGCGAGGCGCGGATCGCCGAAGGCGGAGAAGCCGAAGAGGTTGGAGAACGACGCGCCGAAGCGCTCGAAGAGAGAGGGCTCGCGGTAGGAGTTGCCCGCGTGCGCGCGCAGCTTCGTCCGCGAAGAGCGGAAGAAGTAGGCGACCGAGCCGTCGCCCGTGTAGGCTGCGGGCGGCGAGACGAACGAGAGGTTCTGGAAGGGCGCGCTCGCCGTCGGCGTAAAGCGCGGCTCGTTCAGGTTGAAGAACTGCGCGCGGAACGCGGCCGAGAGTTGGAGGCGATCAGCGAGGAGCCGGATTTGATCCTGCGCGAAGAGCGCGTGGCTGCGCTCCGTGACGTCCGCCGTGAAGTCGTCAGCCGCCGTTTCGGGGAACTGCCGGTTGACGAAGGTGTCGCGCTCGAACTCGTAGCCCGCGGTGACGAAGTTCGATCTGCCGACGAGGAAATCGGCGCGCGCGTTCAAGGTCTGCGCGCGACCGTCGAAGTCCGTGCGCGTCGCGCCGGAGGGCTCGAAGCCCGTTCCGGCGGGACCGTCCGTGAACCTGCCGCGCGTCGTGTTCGCCTGGTAGCTGACGGTGTAGCCGAAGCGCTCGAAGGGGCGGTGGTCGAAGCGCAGCGCGCCGGAGAAGAAGCGGGTGGCGCGCGCCGCGTCCCCGTCGTTCGCCGACGGGATGAAGGTCGCGTCGCCCGTGTTCAACTGCGACGCGGGCGTGCCCGACTCGAAGCGTCGCAGCTCCGCGCGAGAGACCGGGCGTGCGTCAATGACGCCGTTCGGAAGCGAGCCGGCAATCGGGCGGGGATCGTCGTTGAGTTGCAAGAACGAATCCGAGAAGTAGCCGCGCGCGACGAGCGAGGCTTTGGGCGTCAGGCGGAAAGTGGCGCGACCCTGCGCGCTCGTGTTGCGCGCGGCGTCGTCCCGGTCAACGCCGCGCGTGACGTTGCGGTGCGAGACGCCGAGGCTGTAGGCGAAGCGGTTCGAGTGCGTGCCGCCCGCGACCTGCGCGCGTCCGCGGAAGAAGCCCAAGCCCCCGCCTTCGAAGAGGAGCTGACCGCGCGTCCTGCCCCCGCCCTCGTCCGTCACCAAATTGATCACGCCGCCGACGGCGTTCGTGCCGTAGAGCGAAGAGCCGGAGCCGCGCAGGACTTCGACGCGATCCAGATTCACGACGTCTATGTCGGAGAGGTAGCCGGAGAAGTCGCCCTGCGTCGAAGACGGATCGCGGAGTCTGAGACCGTCGAGCAGGATCGCCGTGTCTTCGTTGCGAAGCCCGCGCGTCTTGATCGAGAAGAACGCGCCGGGACCGCCCAACTGTTGGACGCGCAAGCCCGGCACGTCGCGCAGGGCTTCGGCGACAGAGAACTCGTCGCGCTCCTCCATCTCGCGCCGCGTGACGCTGGTCAGAGACTTCGACACCTCGTCAACCGCCTGCGCCGTGTCCGACGCCGTGACGACGACCTGCTCGCGTAAGCTCGCGACCGCGAGCCGCAGTTCGACCGCCGACGCCTCGCCCGCGCGCAGGCGAACCTTCTGCGCCGTCGCGGGCGCGAACCCCTCGGCGTCCGCCTCCAACAGATACTCGCCCGCCGCGAGCCGCCCGAAGCGGAAGTTTCCGGCGGCGTCCGCGCGCGCGCTCAGGCGCACGACGGGCGCGCGCGCGTAGAGCGTGACGAGCGCGCCCCCGACGCCCGCGCCCTGCGGATCGAGGACGCGACCGCCGATCGTCGCGGCATCATTGGTCGTGGTCTGTGTTGACGAACCCCGACTCGCGGAGCTTTCCGGCGACGGACTCTGCGCCGCCGCCCGCGGCGCGAGCGCGCACGAAGAGACCGCGAGCGCGGCGGCGAACTTGACGAACAGGCTGATCCGAATGTTTCTCATCATCTTCCTCCCGCGCCTTACGCTTCGCGGAGGCTGACGCGCGAAAGTTCGCGGGGGCGTGCAAGGAGTGCCTGCCGCGGGGAAAATTTTCCCCGCCGGAAACGCCGACGCCCCCGATCCTGCCGGGCGGCAAGATCGAGGGCGCGTCGTTTTCGTCTTCGGTCGTCGGCGCGTGATCTAAAAACTTCCCGCGCCGCGCGATCAAATCTCACAGACGCCACTCGCTCTCTTCCCGGAGCGTTAGCGGTCGCCTCCGTCGAAAACAGTTTTCAGTTTCCGGTTTCCAGTTTTCAGCCGAGCCGGTTCGCAGTCTCAGCCCCCCGGCTGAAAACTGAAAACTCAAAACTGAAAACTGCTCTCCGCAGGCAAGGTTTCCTGACTCCCGGCTCAAGCGCGCCGACCCCTCGCCTTCCCCGCGCGCGTCGTGCGCGAGTGGCTCATCAAAATTTCGGGGCGACGCAATCGCCGGTACACAGTGGCGGGAACCGCGCGGGCATTTCACCCGGCTTCCCTTGTGCGCCCCTTTCCGACGGGGCGACCTGCGACGGTCGGGCGCGCCCTTTTGAAGTCGCGCCCGAATAGCGATGCAATCAATTCGCGTGTAAAGAACTGTCGAGACCGTCCCAACTCTCGAAGCCGACTTGTCTCGCTTGACGGACGACAACCTAGCACCGCGCGCCGCGCCGGTCAAGCGACGCGCGCGCCGTCGTGATGATCGCATTCGCTCTGCTAGAATCGGATCGTCTTCCTAACGACTTCATCGAAAGACGATCCATTCAGGTAACGGGGCGGCTCATGGCTTCAACCAAAGATTGCGCGCACGTCGGCTGTCAGGGCTGGAACTACGCCGACTGGGTGACGCCGCCCGCGGGCGCGTCCCCCATCTTCTACCCGCAAGGCACGCGCGAGGCGGACATGCTCGCGGTTTACGCGCGAGCCTTCGACACCGTCGAGGTAGATTCGACCTTCTACGCCGTCCCTTCGGCGCCGGTCGTTGACGCGTGGCACAAGCGCACGCCGCCGCGCTTCCGCCTAGCCCTCAAGCTCCCGCGCGAGATCACGCACGAGCTCGGACTCTCGCGCCGCGGCGACGCGACGCTCGCGGAGTTCTGCGACCACGCGCGCCTGCTCGACGAGAAGCTCGCCGCCGTCCTCGTCCAGCTCCCCCCGCACTTCGACGCTTCGCCCGACAATCTGCGCGCGCTCGCACGCTTCCTGCCGCGGCTGCCCCGCGATCTGCGCTTCGCCGTCGAGTTCCGCCACGCGGGCTGGCTCGCGGAGGACGTGCTCGATCTTCTGAACGGTCACAACGTCGCGCTCGCGCTCGTCGAGGGCGAGTGGATCGCGCGCCGCGCTCTCTTCCGGTGCGTCGAGCGCCTGACGGCTGATTTCGCCTACGTCCGCTGGATGGGCGCGCGCGACCTCACGCGCTTCGACACGGTGCAGCGACCGCGCGACAAGAATCTGGAATTGTGGGCGTCCACGATCCCGCCCGGCGATCTCGAACGCCAGCAGTCTCTTTTTTAAGCGAGGTAGTTTGTCAGGACTCTTCGCCGCCGAGTTCGTCGAGCGCGGCGGCGAACTTCTCCAGGTCTTCGCGCGCGCGCTCGAGCGTGCGGCGTGTGTCGAGGTAGGCAGTCCAGTGGGGCGTGGAGGTGAGGGCTTCGAGCGTGTCGCGGTCGAGCGCCTGCGCCATGAGCGCGATGAGGTCGCCGGAGACGCGCGTGTGTTCGAGCAGCGTCTTGATGATCGAGTAGGCGAGCCGCGCCCGCGCGAGATCGAGATCGCGCGCCGCGCCGCCCTGAGCGTCGGGCGCGTCGGTAACGGCGTCGGGCTTCGGCTGCTGCTCGCTCACGACGAAGCCTCGCCGCCCGCGCGCCAGCCGCCGCGCACGAGCGGGAGCGACGCGACGCGCGCGCGCCGCGCGCCGCCCTCGCCTTCGATCAAGACTTCCGTGCCCGGCGCGAGGAAGTCGTACTTGACGACCGCGAGCGCGATCCGTCTGCCGAGCCGCGGCGAGAAGGCGGACGACGTGACGCGACCGATCTCGCGGCTCGCGTCGGCGTTCGTGATCTTCGCGCCGACGCCGACGCCGTTTCGAGTCACGGCTTCGCCGTCCTCGTCCGCAAACGCGCCCCGCCCGTCGCCTTCGAGCACGAGTCCCGCCAGCCGCTTCGCGACGTGACCGCGCCAGTGGATGCGGGCGATGATCTCCTGTCCGACGTAGCAGCCCTTCGTGTAGCTGACGGCTTCGTCCAGACCGGCCTCGCTGACGACGTTCGCGTCAGTCACGTCCACGCCGTAGCGCGGCACGCCCGCCTCAACCCGCAGGACTTCGAGCGCGTCGTAGCCGACGGGGAGCGCGCCCGCGTGAGCAATCGCCTCCCACAACTCGCGCGCGGCGGCGGCGCCCGCGAAGAGATCGAACCCGTCCTCGCCCGTGTGCGTCGCGCGCGCGACGGTCACGCCCTCTGACTCACGCCAGCGCGCGAGCGCCGCGCGACCGCGTTCGAGATTCGCGATCTCCTGACCGAGCAGCGCGCGCACGATCCCGGACGCGCGCGCCCCTTGCAGGGAGAGCTGCGCCGTCTCGTCGGAGAGATCGCGCACGCGGAAGTCGCCCGCGAGCGTGAAGCGTTCGAGGCTGCGGAAGACGGTCTCGCGCGTGGCGGGTTCGGTGTCGAGGATGAACGACTCTTCTTCGCCCGGTCGCAGCACGCGCGCGAAGGCGAGGAGTCGCCCCTGCGGGTTCGGCAGCGCCGCGAGCACCCACGCGCCGGGCGCGAGCGCCTTCACGTCGTTCGTGACGAGACCGTTTAGGAACTGCACGGCTTCGCGCCCGCTCGCCCCGACGCGACCGCGCGGCGAGAGATCGATCAGCCCCGCGCCGCCCGCGCCGCGCACGGCTTCGTACTCGGCTGCGGCGTCGCCGTAACTCGCGGGCACGAGCCAGCCGTCGCGCTCGCTCATCCGCGCGCCCGCGCGCAGGTGCAAGTCTTCGAGCGCGAGGCGGCGCGGCGGCGCCTGTTCGCGCGTGCCGGCTCCGTCGCGCGTCGCTGCTGCGTTGATCTGTTCGGCGGCTTCGCTCACGTCGTCTCGTTTGCTTGTCGCGCGCGTCGCAGGGCACGTGCGACGGCGCGGTAGTCTCCGAGTTGCGCGTCCTCGCGGCGGTGCGAGGCGAGCACCTGCGGGCTCGGGTGGTAGAGCGGGACGAGCAGCCGCCCGCCCCAGCGCAGCACGCGCCCCGCCGAATCTTTCAGCGTGAACTCATGGTAGGCGACCGACGAGAGCGCGGCAAGCGCGACCGCGCCGAGCGTGACGACGACCGGAGGATCGACGAGCGCGATCTGTCGGCGGAGAAACTCGGAGCAGTTCGCGATCTCGCGCGCGGTCGGCTTGCGGTTCGCGCCCGAGCTTTTGCGCGGGTTGCAGAGCACGGCGTTGGTGATGAAGATTTCGGCGCGCGCCAAGTTAATCGAGTCGAGGTAGCGCTGGAAGTTGCGCCCCGACTGGTCGCCGGAGAACGGCACGCGCGTCCGGTCGCCGCCCTGACGACCCGGCGCCTCGCCGACGAAGAGGACGCGCGCCGCGGCGGCGTCGCCGTTGCGCTCGCTTAAGACCGCGCGCCGCCCGCACGACGCCGCCTCGCAGCGGCGGCAAGCGGCGGCTTCCTGAGCGAGCGCGGCGAAGAGTTCGCGCCTGTGTGCGAGGGTGGTCGTCATCGGCTCGTCGCTACTTCGTGACGGTGATCGTGCGCTCGGTCGAGTTGTAGCCGCCGTTCTCGACGAGGTTGCCGCTCTTGTCCACGAGTTCGAGCTTGACCTTGTGCGTGCCCGCCGTCCAGCCCGACAGCCAGACGGGAGCCCACTTGTCTATGTACTTCGCGTCGCCGCCGTCAACCGTGTAGCGGACGCGGTAGTCGCCGCCGTCGCCTTGCAGGCGTGCGCCGGCGAGCCAGAAGTCGATCATGATGGCGTCGGCGTCCGCGCCCTTGTACTCGCCTTTGGGTCGGCTGTAGGTCAGAAGCGGCTTCGCGCGATCAGCGTCGCCGCCCTGACTCGCGGGCATGTCCTTGCCTTCGGGCGTCGGAGCCGCGCCCGTGCCCCCCGCGTTCGCGTTGCGGGCGTTGGCGTCCTGCACGGGCTTGACGGGCGAGATGACCTTGGGGACGTTCTCGTTCGCCGCCGTTTTGTTGTCAGCCATCTTCTCGCCGGTGGCGGTGGTCGTCGGCTTGGAGGCGTCGCCGCCGCTCTTGACGGTGAAGGAGACCATCTGGAAGTTGCCGTCGTTCTTGTAGGACTCGTGCCACGGGCGCGAGGCGAAGACGCGCAGCGTGTGTTTGCCGTCGGTGACGTTGCGCAGCTCGAAGGGCTGGTCGAGGTTGTAGTAAGCCTCGTAGGGCGAGTTGTCGAGGATGACGTGGATGTGGTTGCCCATGCTCGCCTCCGGGTCTTTGTGCGGCTTGTAGCCGTGGAGGTCGCCGGAGAGGACGAGGCGCAGGCGGACGGTCGAGCCGGTGACGGTCGCCCCGTCGCGCGGCTCGACGAAGCGCAACTGGGGCTTCGCGTTCTCCTCGTCGCCGCGCTGCACCATCATGTCTTTGATCTTCTGCGGGCGCTCGACTTCCGTCAGAGTTTGCGGCTGCGCGGGCGTCGTGGGCGGTGCGACGTTGGTCGTCGCGGTCGTGTTCGAGTTGGCGTTGTCGGCGGTCGTGCAAGCTGTAACGATGGCGACGAGCGCGCACGAAGAGACGAGCAGGAAGAGACGTGCGGAGAGTTTCATCGAGAGCCTCCGTTCCGAGATGAATTGGGATCGTTGCGGCGGAAGTATAAACCGGAAAGCTGATTGGGATGAAGGCGGGCGAAAACCTTCACCGCAGAGGCGCCGAGGTTCCGCAGAGCTTGCGCGGAGAGTTGCTCGCTCTCTGCGAGAACTCTGCGCGGGCTCTGCGCCTCTGCGGTGAATCTTCCTCCCGGCTCGTTAAGCCGTCGCGGGTCGCGAGACGGCGTCAGTCTTGAGCCGCTGCTCGACCGCCGCCCAGTCTATGTTGGAGAAGAAGGCCTCGATGTACTTGGGACGATCCGCCGGCGCGTAGTCGAGTATGAAGGCGTGCTCCCACACGTCCATCACGAGGACGGGGACGAAGCCCGCGACCGTGCCCACCTCGTGCATCGTGATCCAGTGGTTCGACAGAGCGCCGTTCGCCGGGTTCTGGAAGCAGATCGCCCAGCCCACGCCGCGCATCTTGCCGACCGAGGAGAAGTCTGCCTTCCAGATGTCGTAGCTGCCGAAACTTTGCTCGGCGAGGCGGAAGAACTTCGACGCGCGGTCGGGATCGACCGAGCCCTGCCGCTTCATGTTGCCGAAGTAGTACTCGTGCAAGACCATGCCGTTGTACTCGAAGCCGAGCCGGCGGGTCAGCTCCGAGTAGGCGGGCATCTCTTCCTGATCAACTTTGCCGTCGGCGAGGAACTCGGAGATTTTCTCGGTCAGCTTGTTCGTCTCTTTGACGTAGCCCTGGTAGAGCTTGAAGTGCATCTCCAGAGTCTTATCCGAGATGCCGTTCAGCCCACTGAGGTTGAACTCCTTGGGCTGGTAAGTGATCTGATCGGACATGAATTCACCTCACTTTCAGGATGACTTTTCAGGCGTGACCCCATTTTACACCCGCCCGCCGCGCCTGCCTACGACCGCTCGCTCGCATTACTTATCACCCGACTTATCACCCGCTAAAAGACAACGGGCGGCGGATTGATCCCCGCCGCCCGCACGTCCGTCGCTTCTCCGCTCAACCGCTGTTCTTGCCAAAGATTACCCAATCGCCGTGCGACGTCGCCATGAAGAAGAGCATCGGGAGCGAGAGCCAGGTGTTGGTGCGCGAGGCAAGGAAGGCGCGGCGCGCGAACTCCGGCGGCGCGGCGTTGCCGGAGACGATCCCCGCGATGATGCGCTTCTGCAGGGGCCAGATGATGCCCCAGACATTTAGAAGCATGATAAGACCTAGCGCGCCGCCCACGCCGATGGAGAGCGTCCTGTTACTCGCGAAGCTGTCGCGAGGAGTACTGAGCTGCGAGCTGAGCCACCAGAGGATGCCCCACGCCATCAGGATCACGAGCACGGCGACGACGACGGCGAACACGCGCCCGTCCTTCGTCAGCGCCGGCACCTTCATGATGATCGCGTACTCGATGGCGAAGGCGATGATGGGAAACAGCAGCCAGACTATGAGCACGAGCCAGATGTTAACATCCTTGCCGCCGATGGCGTTGACGTTCTTCACGTCGCCCGAGAGGATGTACATCGCGTAGTAGGTCAAGCCGACGAGGACCGTCCCGACCGCGCCCCAGCGGAAGTACCAGAGCGAGCGCGAGAGCAAGCTCGGGTTGGCTTTCTTCTTCGTCTCGGCGTCGATCTCCTTCTGGAAGGGGACGTTGACGAGGTTGAAGAAGTAGAGCAGCCCGATCCACGTGATGCCGAAGACGAAGTGGCTCCAGCGCAGCAGGATGCGCGCGATGTCCTTGCCCGTGGGCGAGTGGAAGAGGTCGTCGGCGAACGCCAGAGCGACGGGGAGATGTGCGCTTGACTCGATCAGCATAAGCCCTCCGAAAGTGATAGTTGTTTCGGCGCGAACTTGAAGAACTTCGGTTGTTCGGTTGTCGCCCGCAG
>JAIVGV010000143.1 GCA_020201365.1 Acidobacteriota bacterium | reverse complement strand
CCGCCCGAATCAACCGACGACGACGCGCCGGGCGACTGCGCGCGCGCGCTGACGGAGGCGAGCGCGAGGCAGAAACAGACTGCGATGATTTGGACGCGGCTTCTCATCACAAGCCACCTCGAAGAGAACGACGGTAGGGGCAGGGCTCGTCCCTGCCCGCAGCGTGCGGAAGCACGCTAACGATGTTACGCGAGCACTCGGCGGTGAATGATCAAGAATCTCTGCTCCGCGCGTTCGCGCGGGCGGGCAGGGACAAGCCCTGCCCCTACGGTTTTATCAATTCTTCGTCTGCGCGTTCGCGTCCGCCTTCTTCGCTTCTTGCGCCTTGGGCGCGGTCGGCATGAAGTAGCCGCGGCGCGCTTTCGTCTCGAACTTGCGATCCCTGCCTTTGGCGTCCTTCGCGCGGACGCGCACTTCGAGCGGGTGCAGCCGCCCGTCGTCGGTCTCCGCGTCCGTCAGCGTGAAGCCGAGGCTGTAGCGGGCGTTGAGGTTGCCGATGATCTCGCTCAAGCCCTTCGCGTAGTCGGCTGGCGCGCGGACGCGCACGACGTCTCCGCCCGCCGCCTTCGAGACGTGCGAGACGACGCCGTAGATGCCGATGCCAGCCCAGTTGCCTAAGGGCGAGAGGAGCGGCTTGGCGAGTTTCAAGCCCGTCTTCATGTCCGTGACGAGCGCGCTGAAGATGACGTTCTGCCGGTTGAGCCTGTCCTCGACGTAGTCGCGCTCGACGTACTCCATCGGCGCGAGCCCGTCCGTGACGTACACAATCGCCGCCTGCGAGTTCGGGCGCTCCCGCGCGATGCGCTTCGTCACCTCGTAGGTCGCGCGCGGCAGATCGAAGTCGTTGTGCGCGTCCGACTCCTCCTCGCCCTTCTTGTTGACCTTCGTGACGACGAGCGTGCCGTCCGACTTGAGCACGCGCGTCAGCCGCTCGCCCTTCGCGTCCGTCACCGTGTCGAGCTCGTCGCCGTCGTCGAGGTCGCCCTTCTTCGCCTTCTCGACGTCGTCCTTCAGCTTCGCCTCGCGCGCCGCCTCGCGCTGCTCCGGCGTCTGCTTCTCGTCGCCGCCGGGTTTGGCGTCCGAGCCGTCCTGCACGTCAACGTGCTTCCTGCTGTCGCCGCCGAAGCTGACGGTGACCTCCGTGCCGCCGTCGCCGCCCTCGCCGACGAGCGTCGGGATGATGGACATGGCGGAGGCGAGCTGCCCGCGGCTGCGCGTGAACCCGCTGAGCCACTCGCGCCTGCCCTCCTGCCCGCCCGGATCGAGCACGACGATGGCCGCCTCGTCGCCCGGCGGCAATTTCTCCAGCTCCTTCGCCATCGCCTCGATGATGTCCGTGCGGCGAAGATACCGACCCGACCCGATCCGTTCGAGATCGAAGACGAGGACGAGCGCGAGCGGGCGGCGCGCGTCGTCGCCCGCTCGCGAGAAGTAGGTCACCTTACGCGGCTGCCCGTCGGCGAGCACCTCGAAGTTTTCGGCGGCGAGATCGCTCGCGGTCGCCTTCGTCTTCTTGTCCGTGACGAGCGCGTCTATGAAGACGACGCGCGTGTTGACCTGCAAGACCTCGTCCTTCTCCACGCCTTGCGCGAAGGCGGCGGGCGCGAAGGCGAAGACGAGGAGCAAGAGCGACAGAGGGAGCTTCGTGTTCATCGGGCGTGACCCTTACTTTGCGAATGCGTGACGGGAGAGATTGCTTACTTACGGGGCGCGTTCACTTGTCCTTGTCGTCGCCCTGGCTCGTCGCGGAGTCGGTGATGTTCTTCGACTCCTCTTCGGGGTTCGACAGGAGCTTGAAAAATTCTTCCTCGTTCAAGCCGACCTCGAGCACCGTGCCGTCGCGCTCGCCGATGACGCAGATGAGGACTTTGAACTTGTCCGCGCCCTCCTGCCGCGTGTAGGTGTAGGTCTGCCCCTCGTCGCGCGTGCGCACGACGACGAGCGGCGTCCACGCGGGCTCCAGGAGTCTGCGCATCGCGGCGCGGAAAGCCTCGTGGTCGCCCCGCGCGAAGTCCTGATCCTCGAAGACGGCGAGCTTGAGATCGGCGAAGCGCGAATACTTGCGCACCGTCGAGGAGACGACCTTCGCGACTGCTAGCAGCAGGCTTGTCATCTTCCGTCGCATCGCAGGTCGTCCTCGCTTAGGGCTTCTTGGTCGCGGGCGCGGCTTCGCGCTTCGTCTCGGGCTTCTTGTCGCCGGAGTCGCCGATCTCGATGCCGAGATCGGGGAAGTAGTTCGGCAGGTGCGCCTGGATCGTGGCGAAGTCCTCGATGCTGATCCTGCCGACGATGTTGACGACCGTCAGTTGGGTCGGCTCCGTGGCGACGATGGCGAGACCGCCGACGCTCGACGGGTCGGTCATGATATAGACCTCGACGTTCTGCCCGTCCTTCTTCGTCCTTACGCTCACGACGCGCGACCAGCCGGGTTGCTTGAGCTGCGCGCGGATGCTCGCGAGGTCTGAGTCGTTCCACTGACCGCCTTCCGAGAACTCGAAGCTGCGGACGTAAACGCCCTTGAACCCGGCGGCGATCTGCGCGGCGCGCTTCACGTCCGGGTGGTTCGGGTTCTTGTCCGCCTTCCTGATGATCGCGGGGATGAGCTTCAACAGGTTCTCGTCGAGCGTCACGTCCACGACCTTCTCCGCCTTCGGCGCGAGCGCGTCCAGGTTCTCGATCTGCAGCCTCGACGCGAACGGCTGCTGTGCCGCGGCGACCGCCGCCGCGCACGCGACGAGCGCAGCGAGGCAGGCGAGTTTGATTGTGTGTCTGACAACTGTTTTCATGGCTTCACTCCGTCCGAGACTGCCTTCTATGATTGCCCCTCAAGATTCTTTCCGAGATCGCTTCCGGGCTTCTCTCGCGTCCACTCCCGGCTTCTTTCACCTTCAGCGGTTGACCGACGCCACCTGCCGCTCCGCGTAGTTGAGCTTCTCGCTCGTGACCCTCATCGCCAGCAGGAACTTCGCCATCGCCGCCCGCTCCTCCGGCGACAAGTTCGTCGCGATCTCTTCGCGCGGCACGCTCACGCCGGGCGCGTTTGATTGACGCGGCGGCGCGGCGAGACGTTTCGGTGCGCCGGGAACAAATTCGTGTCGCTGATGACGACCCACGTTCGTCGCAACGCTTGCGCTTTGATCTTTGCCCGGCTGCGGCGCCGTCGGCTGCTGAGTCGGATTAGTGATCGCGCCGTTTGCAGGCGCGTGAGCGATCTGCGGCGTGCCGTTCGTCCGCTGCTTCGTCGCGACGAGCCACGCGCCCGCGAGCAGCGCGAGCAGGAGCGAGGCGGCGACGGCGAGCCGCGGCCAAGTAAAACTTTTGCGCGCGACCGTGCGGCGCGGCGCGAACGGCATGATGGCGGGCACTTCGAACGTGCGCGGCTGGAAACGGAGCTGACCGAGCAGCCCTTCCAGACGCTCCACGTCCTCTTCCGCCTCGCCCGTCTTGTCCCACAGGTAGTCGCTCATAACTTCAAACGCTCCTCCCCCGACACCGACAGCTTCTCGCGCAGCATCTTCATCCCGCGGTGAATGTTGACGCGCACGCTCGCCGGCGCGAGCCCGGTGCGCTCCGCGATCTCCGGTCCCGTCATGCCCTCGACGAAGCGCAGGATCATCGGCTCGCGGTACGCTTCGGGCAGCAGCCTGATCAGATTCAAAACCTCGACCGCCTGCCCTTGCGTCGCCTGCGTCTGCGCGTGCGTCTCCTCGATCTCGGTCGTCTCGCGCGAGCGACGGTGAAAGTCCATCGCGCGGTTTCTCGTGATCATCGCGAGCCACGCGCCGAAGCTTCCGTCGTCGCGCAAGCTGTCGATCTTTCTGAGCGCGGTCAGGAAAACGTCCTGCACGAGATCGTCAACCTCGCCGTAAGGCACGCGCGCGAGCAGGATGCCGTGCACCATCCGGCCGTAGGCGTCGTAGAGCCGCGCGAAGGCTTCGCGGTCGCCGGCGCGCACCGCCGCGACGAGCCTCGCGTCGGCGGAGAGTTCTTGTGTCTCTTCCGCCACGCTCGCGCCCGTCCCTCCGATCACTTGCAGCAGTGCGGGTGTCGCCTCGTACATCCCTGCCCCCTCGCCGACGCCGCGCGCCTCCCCGAAGTCTCCCGCGCGCACGCGTCCAGACTCCAAGACGCCGCCCGCGCCGCGAGCGTTAACAGGGCGTGGCTGTAAAAGTTTTGACTTCACTACTTCGCTTGGGCGGGCTTCTTTCGCGGAGGCTTAAAACCGCACCTGTCTGGCGGGCGACTACGACGGGGCAGACAACTTGCGCACGCGCTCCACGCGCGGGGCGGACGACTTTAGCGGCTTCGCGCGCGAGGGTTTCGACACGCGACGACGCTCGACCGCCTGTGACGCGCCCACTACGGTACGGCGTCGAGCCCGCGCGCGGCAAGTCGCGCGCAGTAGTAACAGGCGCCGCGCGGTCGCGGGCTTTCGCGGGCGGGGCAGGGCGAACGAGAGGCGCAGTCGGCAGAGGGGGATCGCCGCGCCAGCCTCGCGCCATTGTAATCTCGGCGCGCATGTTATATAAGCGGGCTGCCTGTCCACACTATCGCTAGGAGGTGCAACCTCACCGGGGAGCGGCGGACCTCTCGCTCGTCGGCTTTCCCTTTCAATCGTCGTCCCCTGATCCCTTTTCGTCGCTACCCGCCAGACGACCGACCAAGCCCGGCTGTCACCCGACGGTAGTTCGCAGGCGCGCCGGCGCGCGCCTCCGGTGAAACAATCGGCTGACGGGGCTCGCCCGCGCACGCCTTAACGCGCCCGCGCGGGCGAGGCAGCCCGCCCTCGCAGCAATTAAGGAGAACCTCATGCCACCACCCTACGACACCGTAATCAGCATCGGCGGTCAGTCGCTCGTTGACGGCGTCTGGCACCTGTTCGGTCCCGCGCTCGAAGAGTTGTCCAACCCGCTGCCACTCCCGCTGCCCGGCTTCGGCGACGCGGCGATGCGCATCACGCACGTCGTCCCCGTCATCCCCGGCACGGCTCCGGGCAAGCTCCAGGTGCTCGCGACCTTTGAGGTCACCGCCGAGGCGCTGCTGAGCGTGAACCTCGCCGCGGGCGGCTTCAGCGTCACGCTCGGACCGCAGAACCTGCACCTGACCAACCTGACGGGAACCGTCGGACTCCCCGATCAGACGGGCGCGCTCACCAACATCCTCATCGGCGGCAACTACCCGCCGCCCATCGGTCACGTCGATCTCGGACCCGGCACCGGCTCGCTCGATCTGCCGGCGAGCACCGCGACGCTGACGGGCGGCGATCTCACCGGGACGCTCGACCTGCCGGGCAGCTTGGCGCTGCCGACGCTCCCGCTCCCGGCGGTCGTGCCCGTCGCGGTCAACCTCACGCCCGGCGGCGGTCGCGCCGTGGCAGCGACGGTGGATCTCCTCGCCGGCGGCGTCAACACGGCCACCCGCTTCAGCCTGGTCGTCCTGACCGACGCCGCCGACGTTGCCCCTGTGACGCTCGACCCGGCGCTCCCGGCGGCGCTCACGACGACGCTCCAGAACGCCGTTGACGGCATCGTCGCTCAGCTCGGCGTCCCCGGCGTGATCTCGCAGACGCCGGTCAGCGCCGCCACGGTCACAGCCCTGCTCGCGCCCGTCGCGAACGCGATCCGCTCGGCGCTCGCCGACGCCCTCTCGCGCATGATCGGCGAGACGGGGCGACTCGCCTTCCCGCCCGCCGACGATAGCGCGTCGTGCGACGCGCGCAGCCTGCCCGCCGTCGGCGACGCGCACCTCGCGCTCGCCGCCGACGGCACCTACGCGCTCCAGCTCGGCTTCGCGCGCGCCGGCGCCGGCGACATCCCTTCGCTGCCGACCTCCCCGCCGGTCGGCAGCGAGGACGTGTCGCTGATCGTCGGCAACCGGTTCCTCCTCTCGCTGCTCTGCTGTCTCGTCGAGCGCCTGCCGGCATTCACGCTCCCCGTGGCGGCGACCACCTCGACGACGGACGTGAAGGGCCAGCCGCACATCCTCTGCTGCAACTTCACGGGCGCGACCGCCGACTTCAACCTGATCGCGCTCGGCGGCGGCCTCTCGCTCTGCATCGACGGCACGACCGACGGCGCGAAAGAGATCACGCTCGTCGGTCACTTCGCGCAGGACACCGCCGTCGCGGACATCACCGTTGACTTCACGCTGCCGCTCGCCTTCGATCTCGACGACGCGGCGGCGCTCACCAACCTGCGCGTGGCGGGGCAGCCGTCGGTGACCGTTGACGTGAGCCCCAACGGCTGGCTGCTGGCGTTCTTCATCGCGCTCGGCGTGGTCGGAGGCATCCTGGGCTGGCTCGGGTCCATCTTCGGCAGCGGCAGCGCGATCGTCGTGATCTCGGCTGTCGCCGTCGTCACGCTGATCGTCGTCTGCCGGATGGTGGGGGCGCTGCTCAACAACTCGGTCAGGACGATCCTGCGCGAGGCGTCGCTGCTGAGTTCTCCGGCGTCGGTGCCGCCCGGCGTGTTCGACGCCTTCGGCAAGCTCGTGCCCGCCTCCGTGAGCTTCGACGATCTCACCGCGCGCGGCGTGCTGCGCACCCCGACCGACCCCTGGGCGCTGCTGCCGCGCATCGGAGCCGGCGGGCGCAGACCGCCGAAGGGAGGGACGACGTTGGAGTGAGCGACGCGGACGCCGCGCGACTTGAGCGCTCACCCCCCGCCGACGAAGGCGCTAAAAGACGGGCGGCGCGTCGTCCGGGACGACGCGCCGCCCGTTCCTTATTTACGCCGGGGCTTGCGCGCACGCGTCCCCGTCCGACTCGCGCGCTAGAGTTTGTGCGGCGTGCCGCGCTTGCCGAGCGAGGTGGCGTAGTCGAGGAAGGTGCGGGCGTTGGCGAGAGCGCGCTCGTTGGTGAGCGCGTGCGTGTGGCTCGCGGGGTCTGTCGCGGGCTTGTGTTCGGGGTGCGCCGGCTTGAGCGACGCGAACTCGGCGCGCCCCGCGTCGTAGATGGCGAGCGCCTCGTCGGTGCAAAGGTACGAGGTGATCGACTGCGCGTTATCTTTCGCCGCGCCGTTCGTGTAGAAGGGCTCGTTCGTCACGCGGTCGTAGAAGTCGCGGTAGCCGTCCTTGAGCCGCCGGAAATACTTGAGCCCGATCTTGTCGGCGGAGACCGGGAGCGGCGCGCGCAGCGCGTCGGTCGTCAGGTTGTACATGATGTTGCCGACGCAGAACTGACCGGGATCGGGCTGCAGGTAGACGACCGACTTGACCTTGCCGAGCGCCATGATGCCGGAGCACTGCGCGCAGGATTCGAGCGAGGTGTAGATCGTCACCTTGCTCAGGACGTTGAGGTAGTTCGTGT
>JAIVGV010000142.1 GCA_020201365.1 Acidobacteriota bacterium | reverse complement strand
GCGATGACGCTCGCCGCCGACACGCGCCGCCCCGTCTCGGTCTTCGTCGGCGCGGCGCTCGCGCTCGCCTGCGTCTCCGCGCTCGGCGTCGCCGTCGGCGGCGCGCTCGGACACTATTTGCCGAAGGAGTGGATCGAGAGAGTCGCGGCGGTCGCCTTCATCTGCGTCGGCGTGCTCATGCTCGCGGGGAAGATGTGACAGGATGATCGAGGTGCCGCAGATGAACGATGTCGTCGTCACGTCGCAATTTAACCTGCAGAACGTCGTCACGTTCGGCGACGGTCAGACAATCACGACCGACGAGCCCGGAAGCCTCGGCGGCGACGGCGCGGGCGCAGACCCCTACTCGCTGCTGCTCGCCGCCCTGGGGAGTTGCGTCTCGATGACCGTCACGCTCTACGCCCGCCGCAAGCAGTGGGGCTTGAAGCGCGTCACCGTGCGACTGAGACAAAGGCGCGTCCACGCCAGAGACTGCGAGGAGTGCGCGACCGAGACGGACACCTTCGTCCACCGCATCGAGCGCCAAGTCGTCGTCGAAGGCGACCTCACCGACGAGCAGCGCGCGCGACTCCAGGAGATCGCGCACAGGTGCCCGGTGCACAAGACGCTCACGTCGGAGATCGTGATCGCGGATTGGAAGGACTGAGGGCGACTCGGGGCAACCGGGATGAAAACGAAAAGGCTCTCAACTTTCCAAGTTGAGAGCCTTCCTCATCGGGATGCCGAGATTCGAACTCGGGACCTCTTCCACCCCAAGGAAGCGCGCTACCAGGCTGCGCCACATCCCGAAATCGTCGTAAGTATCGCCGGAAATTTTTGATTGGTCAACCGCCGCGTGAGTCGGCGCGCGCACAGTTGTCGCGGGCTATTTCGGGCGGCGTTTGAGCGCGGCGTCGGCGCTGTCGAGGACAGTGAGAAGATCGCGCATCTGGTCTCGGAGTCGCTTCAGGGCGGCGCGTCGCTCGTCCGTGACGGCGAAGGCGGGCGCGGACGGGGCGCGCTCGTTGTCGCTCGCGTAAGTCGGCGCGGGGGCTTGCGCGTGCGGCGCGGGGGCGGCCGGCGGCGGCGTCGCGTACTGCTGCTGCTCGGCGACGAGCGCGGCGCTCATTTCGGGCGTCACTACTTTCAGCTTGCTCGCGCCGCGAATCTCGCTCGTGAGCTTCTTCTTCGCGCCCGCAATCGTGTACTGATCCTCGTAGAGCAGTTCCTTGATGCGCAAGACCATCTCGACGTCGCGGCGTCGGTAGGTGCGCTGCCCGGCGCGGTTCTTCTGCGGCGCGAGCATCGGGAACTCCGACTCCCAGTAGCGCAGCACGTGCGCCTGCACGCCCGTGATGTCGCACACCTCGCCGATCTTGAAGAAGAGCTTTTCGGGGATGTGGACAGCCGCCTGCGTCATCTTCGGGAGTCCTCTGCTCGGACGGGGAAACTTGCTGCCGAACGTTAGCGCGCGTCGGAGCGCCGTGGTCTGGGGGATGAGCGCCCCGGATGGCTCGTGATGTTAACCGCGACCGCGCGCCGTGTCAATAAACTTTTCGTAACTTAAGCGGACGCCGGAGCGAACTTTATGCGGCGCGACCTGAGGGCGTTTGTGAGCGAATGTGGAAAAGACTAGCGCAGCAGGACTTCAACCTATGCTTTAACTCTCCGAGCCGCTGCGCTGCCGACTTTCAGTCGCTTCTTCAGCGCGGCGCGAAGCGGATCAGTCGGTTCAGCGGGTCGAAGGTCAGCTCGAACGGGCGTAGGGCGTCGCGTCCCAAGATGACGGGCGCGGAGGCTGTCGCCCCTGCGAGCAGGTCTGTCGGCACGCCGCGCAGGACGAGCGCGCCGACGCGCACGGTCGCGGGCTCGATCCGCCGCGCCTCGACGCGACCGCGCGCCAGATCGTTAACCCCGCCCGCGCGCTCGCGCCCCCCGCCACGGATGATGCCGAGCGACTGCGCGGCTTCCGGCGTGACGCCGAGACCGAGACCTGAGCCCGTGTCAATGAGCGCACGCCTCCCGCCTTCGAGCGCGACGAAGGGGCGGCGCGTCTCGCCGTCTGTGAACCAAGCGACCACGTCGCCGCCGGCGGGCACGTCCGAGCGGCTGAGCGGCTGGACGCGAGGATCGAAGGCGCGGAGGACGCCGTCGCGGAAGTCAATGATGTAGCCGAGCGGGTAGAAGGTCTCGGAAGGATCGAGCACGCCGTCGAGGTCTGGCGGCAGCGAGTCGGCGACGATTGCCGAGCCGCGACCGGGCAGGTAGTTGCGCGCGTCGCCGACGGCGACGGTTCGCAAGGAAGCCTCGCGCGCCGCGCCGCGCACGCCGCTCAAGCCACTCAGGTTGACGGTTCTGTTGTTGGCGACGGCGACGCGCGCGGCCTGTGCGACGCGCGTCGAGAGGATGGTCGAGCCAGCGCCGGTGTCGAGCGCGAAGTCGAAGGGGCCGGCGTCGTTGATCCAGGTGCGGACGATGAGACCGCGCCCCGCGACCTCGCGGAAGCGCGCGAAGGACGGGACGGCTCGCGCGGCTCTGTCGCTCTCGAACTGCCCGGCGCGTGTCGCCGCCGCGCGTCGCGGCTCGACGCGCCGACGCAAAGAGTCGTGGGCAGACACCCGAACCTTCGGGGCTGCCCACGACAGAGCCGCTAGAGCGATCAAGAGAGCCGAAGCCGCCGCCAGCGCGCGCGCACCTCTCTGCGATCCGCGAGACATCTTCAAGTCGAGTCAGGAGTTCCGGAGTCGAGAGTCTGGAGTCACAGAACCGAATCTATCGACCCCAGACTCCAGACTCGCGACTTGAGACTTTTAGTAGCGCGGGCTGCGCCTACGAATCTTGTAGGTGTAGAGCGCCGAGCCGCCGCCGCCCGCGAGCGCGCCGATCGCCGCGCCCTTCTTGCCGCCGATCAAGCCGCCGAGCAGCGCGCCGCCGCCCGTGCCCATCGCCACGGTCAGCTTGTCGCGGTGCTTCTGCCAGAACGAGCGCTGGCGCGGCGCGTAGTCGTAGTAAGCCGTGCGCGAAGAGGTCGCGTAGCGGCGACCGCTGCGAGCCGTGCGATAGACGACGCGCGTCGGCGCGGTGCGCGTCACGACGCGCTCGCTCCTGAGCGTGTCGCCCGTCGCGCCGTCGCGCGCCGTGGCGAAGCCGTCGTTGAAGCCCGCGCGGTAGGCGTTCGGATCGAGGTTGTTCTGCGCGGCGGTCGCGTCGTTCGTCGGAGCCGCCTGCTGCGCCGCCGAGTTCGGCACGAAGTTCGCGGACGCGACCTGCGCGTCGCCCGGCGCGGTGTTACGGTTGTGCATCACGAGCGCGCCGACGGTGCCGCCGAGCAGTGCGGCGACGAGCGCGACCGGAAGAATCTTATTATGCAGCCTCATGGTTTCAGCTTCTCCTCCGCTAAAGTTGGCGTATGCCCGCCCAGACAGAGAGCAATAATTATTCCTCAAAGTGAAGCGGGCGGGAGAGCAGAGACAGTCTAACTCGCGGCGCTGAATTTTCAAGACTTACGAGCGCGCCGGGACGAATCACAATGAAATCACAACACGGCTCACGCGCCGCGACCCGCGACGACCGCACGATATGGACTATTTCCGACACGAAATGATCAACCGTGTCTCGCAACGAGCGCGGACAGAGTCGCGCGTCGCTCGCCGCCGTCGGTTGGACGCGCGCTCGACGCGCAGTCTATAATCGCGCTTCCGTTTCAAGCCGCCACGCCCGGAGGTACTGACGCACACTTGAGCACAGCCTCGTCCCCCTTCCGCCTCGCCGCGCGCCTCGACGCCGTAGGCTTCTCCGACATCGTCACGATCAGAAACCGGATCATGAAGCTGCGCGACGCGGGCGCGGCGGTCTATCAGTTCGAAGGCGGCGAGCCCTTCCTCAACACGCCGGAACACATCAAGGAAGCGATGACGCGCGCGCTCAGTGAGAACAAGACGCGCTACGCCCCCTCGTCCGGCGTCCCCGAACTGCGCGCCGCCATCGCCGGGAAGCTGCGCCAGCGCAACCGCGTCCCCGCATTCGACAAAGACGTGATCGTTCTGAACGGCGGGATGCAGGGACTCTTCGGCGCATTCCAGTGCGTGCTCAACCGCGGCGACGAGGTGCTCGTCTTCTCGCCCTACTGGACGCCGATCAAAGACCTCATCGCGGGCTGCGAGGCGAGCATCGTGCTCGTCCCGACGAACGAAGCGCGCCGTGAAGGCTTCGCCGAAACGCTCGCGCGCCACACGACGCCGCGCACGCGCGCCATCTACTTCAACACGCCGCAGAACCCGACGGGCGTCGTCTTCACGCGCGAGGAGACGTCAGCCGTCGCGCGGTTCGCGCGCGAGCGCGATCTCGTCGTCTTCTCGGACGAGGCTTACGAGGATTTAGTTTACGAGGGCGAGCACGTCTCCATCGCGTCGCTCGAAGGGATGTTCGAGCGCACGATCTCCTGCTTCACGCTCTCGAAGTCCTACTCGATGACGGGCTGGCGCATCGGCTACGCCGCCGCCGCGGAGCCCTGGATGACCGGCTTGCGCAAGACCACGCTCTACTCGACGAACGGCGTCTCCACGCCGACGCAGTGGGCTGCGCTCGCCGCGATCAGCACGCCGACAGATTTCTTCGACGGCGTGCGCGCCGAATACCGCGAGCGCCGCGATCTGCTCGTCGGCGGCTTGAACGAGCTGGGCTTCGCGTGCGCGCCGCCCGCCGGGGCGTTCTACGCCTTCCCCGAAGTCTCGCGCATCAGCAGAGACAGCCGCGCCGCCGCCGACTCCCTGCTCGAACGCGCGCAGGTCGCCACCGTCCCCGGCGTCGTCTTCGGCGCGCACGGCGAGTCGCACCTGCGCTTCTCCTTCTCCACCTCGCTCGAAACCATCCGCGACGGTCTCGACTCGATGCGGCGGCAACTGTAAGGATGAAGGATGAAGGCGGAAGGATGAAGGATGAAAAGAGAGACTGACGAGCCGCCACTTCATTCTTCGCACCGCTCAGGCAGGGACGGTCACCGCGGCGAGTTCGACTTCATCGAGCGCGTCCGCTTCCACGCCGCGCGCCGCCCCGCCGCCCGCGACAACTCAGACGACTCCTCTTCATCCTTCATCCTTCATCCTTCATCCTTGCTCGTCGGCATCGGCGACGACGCCGCCGTCTTCCGCGCAGGCGCGGGACGCGATTCTGTCGTCACCGCCGATCTGCTCGTCGAGGACGTTGACTTCTTCCGCCGCCTCACCGCACCCGCCGCCCTCGGTCACAAGTCGCTCGCCGTCTCGCTCTCCGACGT
>JAIVGV010000415.1 GCA_020201365.1 Acidobacteriota bacterium | reverse complement strand
CCGAAGGAGACGGAGTGAGCGACGCTAGACCAGCGCTGCTGGCGCTCGAAGACGGGAGGACGTTCCGCGGTCGCGCGTGGGGCGCTGAGGGTGAAGTGTGCGGCGAGATGGTTTTTAACACCTCGATGTCGGGCTACCAGGAGGTCTTAACCGATCCGTCCTACGCGGGGCAGATCGTGTGCATGACGTACCCGCTCATCGGCAACTACGGGGTGAACGCGGCGGACAGCGAGTCTGCGCGACCGTGGGTCGAGGGCTTCGTCGTGCGCGAGGCGAGCCGGACGGCTTCGAGCTGGCGCGCGGAAGAAACTTTAGACGACTACCTGAAGCGCTGGAACATCCCGGCGATTGATCACGTGGACACGCGCGCGCTCGTGCGCCACATACGAGATCGCGGCGCGATGCGCGCGTGCCTGTCGTCAACCGATCTCGACGAGGGGAGCTTGATCGAGAAGGCGCGCGCGTCAGCGCCGATGGAGAACAGGGAGCTGGCGAGTGTCGTGACGACGAGGCAGGCTTACGAAGTCCCGGCGGAAGGCGCGGAGCGTTTTCACGTCGTCTGCTACGACTTCGGCGTGAAGACGAATTCTTTGCGCGAGTTCGCGCGTCTGGGCTGCCGCCTGACGGTCGTGCCGTCCGCGACGCCCGCGCGGGAAGTTTTGGCGATGAGACCCGACGGGATTTTCCTCTCGAACGGTCCCGGCGATCCGGCTTCAATGACGGCGGTCGTCGAGGAGATTCGCGCGCTCACCGACTCGGGCACGCCGACCTTCGGCATCTGCTTCGGTCACCAACTCCTCGGTCGCGCGTTCGGCGGGACGACCTACAAGCTCAGGTTCGGTCACCGCGGCGGCAACCAGCCCGTGCGCGACGAGTCGCGGCGCACGATAGAGATCACTTCGCACAACCACGGCTTCGCGGTCGAGGCGGCGAGCCTGCCGTCGGAAGTCGAGGTGACGCACGTCAACCTCAACGACAGTTGTGTGGAGGGGATGCGGCACAAGCGCCTGCCCGTCTTCTCCGTCCAGTACCACCCGGAAGCCGCGCCGGGACCTCACGACGCCGAGCACCACTTCAGACGGTTCATCGCGCTGATGGAGGAGACGCGCGGGCGCGGCGGCGCGGCGGCTTGATCAGGAAACGGCGTCGCGCGTGAGCGAAGGCGCAAGCCCCGGAGGGGCGAGATAAGATAGCTCGGGGCAGCGCCCCAAGTTCAGGCAGTCAGTTTCGTGCGCGTCTTGTGGTGCGCGGCGGTCGTCTTGTCTGCGGGTTTGAGTAGTGTCGCCACCAGTCCTTCGTCGCGACCGCGGTGCTCCATCCAGTGGCGGTAGGTGACGGCGATGACGGCGATGACGGGGATGGCGAGGAAGATTCCGGCGACGCCCGCCAGCTCCGCGCCCGAAAGTATGGCGAAGATGACGGCGAGCGGGTGCAGGTGTATGCCCTGCCCGATGATGCGCGGGTAGAAGACGTAGTCCTGGAGGATGCGCAGCACGACGAGGAAGAGGACGACGCCGGCGGCAGTCCCGCCCGAATGGAAGCTGGCGACGAGGGTCGCGATGACGGCGACGGCGAGCGGTCCGGCGAGCGGGATGAACTCGAAGAGCCCGGCGACGAGCCCGAGCACGAGCGCGTAAGGCACGCCCAAGATGATGAAGCCGAGCGTGCAGAGCAGTCCGATGATGAGGCACGCGATCAGTTGCGCGCGGATGTAGGCGGCGAGCGTCGAGTTGATGTCCTGGAACAGCTCGTCGCCGCGCCAGCGCAGCCGCCCGCGCGGGAGCATCTGCAAGGCGGACTGGCGGAAGCTGTCCGCGTCTTTCAAGAGGAAGAAGGCGAGGATCGGGATGAGCACGAGCCAGGGCGCGTGCGCGAGCAGGAACGTCCCGGTCGTGAAGGCGGACTCGCGCGCGTACTCGCCCACGCTGTCGAGCGAGGCCAGCACGCGCGCCTTGAGCCACTCGCGCTGCCCCGGCGGCAGCTGCTGGAAGATCCGCTCGACGCTCTGCGTCTGCTCCTTGATGCTCTTGTAGTAGGTCGGGGCTTGCTGCCCCAACTGCGTGAACTGCTCGCCCGCCTGCGGCAGCAGCAGATAGACGGCGACGCCGAGCGAGCCGAAGATGGCGAGATAGACGACGCCGATGGCGAGCGCCCGCGGCATCTGCCGCTCCCGCCCGCCGAGCGCGAACGGGCGGTGCACGACCTCGACGAGCGGCGCGATGAGGTACGCGAAGAAGATCGCGAGGATGAGCAGGAGCAGCACACCCTGCAACTTGTAGAGCGCCCAGAGGAGCGCCGCCACCACGAGCACGACGAGCAGCAGCCGCAGCAACGCGCGCGTCTGCGCCCAGTTCGCGGACGCCGCCGCGACCTCCGTCGCCGTGCCAGCCGCCGACGCCGCCGCTTCCGCGGCGACCTCCTTCGCCTCGCTGCGCTCGATCTTCTCAGCCACAAAAAGCAAGTAGGAAGTAGGAAGGATGAAGGCGGAAAGAGAGCCCCACGACTTGAGCGATCAGGCTTTCATCCTTCCGCCTTCCGCCTCCCTGCTTGCAGTTTCAGTCTTCGTCCAGCTCGAAGTGCGCGTGGTCGCGCTCCCAGGTCTTGGCGGACTCGTAGACGACGCCGCGCCACTCCTCGTCGGCGTTGACGAGCTGGAGCGCGGCGAGCGGCTGGACGGGGTTGCGCTCGACGCGCAAGACTTCCGTCACCGCCGCGACGCGCACCTTGCGCGCCTGCTCCGCCTCCTCTTCCTCTTCGAGCACCGCGAGCCGCACGCGGCTCCCCACCCGCGGCAGCCTGTGCAGATGCACGAGCGTGCCCGCGGGTCCGACGTTCTCCGTCGCGCCCTCGGCGACGACATGTTCGCCCGACTCCTCGTCGTCCCACTCCGCGCGCACCGGAAAGTAAGCGACGTACCGCTCCCCGAGTCTCTTTTCCGTGATAGCCATAACGATTTCGAAGTACTGAGTACCGAGCGCTGAGCACTGAGTGAAAGGCAGGAAGCACTGTTGCGTGCTGCCTGTCTCTCGCTCAGCACTCAGTGCTCGGTACTCATCACTTTTATTCCTCCTCCTGCGCGCGGAGTTTCTCGATGACCGAGAAGTCTTCGAGCGTGGTCACGTCCCCCTTGACGGCGCCGCTGGCGGCGAGTTCGCGCAGCAGTCGGCGCATGATCTTGCCCGAACGGGTCTTCGGCAGAGCGTCCGAGAACCTGATCTCGTCGGGTCTGGCGAGCGCGCCGATCTCACGGGCGACGTGCCCGCGCAGTTGCTCCTTCAACTCGTCCGAAGGCTCGCGCGTGCCTTCGAGCGTGACGAAGGCGAAGATGCCTTGCCCTTTAAGCTCGTCGGGGCGACCGACGACCGCCGCCTCCGCCACCGCCGGGTGCGAGACGAGCGCGCTCTCGATCTCCATCGTGCCCAGTCTGTGTCCGCTCACGTTGATGACATCATCAACGCGCCCCATGATCCAGAAATAGCCGTCGCGGTCGCGCCGCGCGCCGTCGCCCGCGAAGTAAACGCCCTCGATCTCGCCGAAGTAGGTCTGCCGGTAACGCTCGTCGTCGCCCCAGATCGTGCGCAGCATCGAGGGGAACGGGCGGCGGATGACGAGGAAGCCGCCGAGGTTCGCCGCGACGGGCTCGCCGTCGCGCGTGAGGATGTCGGCGGCGACGCCGGGCAGGGGTTTCGTCGCGGAGCCGGGTTTGGTCGGCGTCGCGCCCGGGAGCGGCGAGATCATGATGCCGCCGGTCTCCGTCTGCCACCACGTGTCAACGACGGGGCAGCGACCCTTGCCGATCACCTCTCGGTACCACATCCACGCTTCGGGGTTGATGGGCTCGCCGACCGTGCCGAGAAGTCGGAGGCTGGAGAGATCGTGCCTGCGCGGGTGCTCGTCGCCCCACTTGATGAAGGCGCGGATGGCGGTCGGCGCGGTGTAGAAGATCGAGACCTTGTGGCGCTCGACGATTGACCAGAAGCGATCCGGCGCGGGGTGGTTCGGCGCGCCCTCGTACATGATTGATGTCGCGCCGTTCGAGAGCGGACCGTAAACGACGTAGGAGTGACCCGTGACCCAGCCGATGTCCGCCGTGCACCAGTAAACGTCTTCGTCCTTGAGATCGAAGACCCACTTCGTCGTCAGGTGCGCCCAGAGCAGATAGCCGCCGGTCGTGTGCAGGATGCCTTTGGGCTTGCCCGTCGTGCCCGAAGTGTAGAGGATGAAGAGCGGGTGCTCGCTGTCCAACTCTTCCGCCGGGCAGTCGGCGCCGACGGTCTCGACAAGCTCGTGCCACCACTGATCGCGACCTTCCTTCATCTCGACCTGCGATCCCGTCCGGCGGACGACGACGCACGACTCAACCGTTGGCGTCTCGCGCAGCGCCTCGTCAACGGCGGCTTTCAACTTCACCTCCGTGCCGCGACGGTATCCGCCGTCCGCCGTGACGACGGCGCGGCACCCCGCGTCGTTGATGCGATCCACGAGCGCGGCGGCCGAGAAGCCGCCGAAGACGACCGAGTGCGTCGCGCCGATGCGCGAGCAGGCGAGCATCGCGATCGCCAGCTCGGGGATGAGCGGCATGTAGAGCGCGACGCGATCGCCCCGCGCGACGCCGAGTTTTTTGAGCACGTTCGCGAAGCGGCAGACCTCTCGGTGCAGCTCCTCGTAAGTGAACGCGCGCGTCTCGCCCGGCTCGCCCTCCCAGAGCAGCGCGGTCTTCGTGCGCCGTTCGGTCGAAAGGTGTCGGTCGAGGCAGTTGTAAGAGATGTTCGTCGTCGCGCCGACGAACCACCGGGCGTGCGGCGGCTGCCAGTCGAGAACCTTGTCCCAGCGGCGGAACCAGTGAATCTCCTCAGCCATGCGCGCCCAGAATTTCTCCGGCTCGCGCTCCGCCTCTTCGCGTAGCCGCTCGTACTCCTCCATTGACTTGATGTGAGCGCGCGCGGAGAACTCGGCGGGCGGCGGGAAGACGCGCTGCTCGTTAAGCACCGATTCGATGTTCGTCGTCGAAGTGGACATGGTCGGAAAAGTCGCCCCCGGAAAACTGACTCTCGCCGCCGCGCGGCTGGCTCTCGGCTCCGAAACGGCTCTGCTCGTGTGGCTCTCATGTACCACAGAAACGCGCGCCGCCACAACAGACGCGCGACCCGCCGCGCGCCAAAAACCGTTGACACGCGGGGCGCGACGCGAATAATGTGGCGCGCACTCTAAGCGAGCCGTCCCCGGCGCGGCGGGCGGTCGGACACTCACCCATCCACAGGAGGACTCACGATGGCACTCTACGACATGGTCTTCGAGGGCGGCGGCGCGAAGGGCTCGGTCTTCGTCGGCGCGCTGCGTGCTTTGAAGGAGCGCGGGCACACGCACCGCCGCCTCATCGGAACGAGCGCGGGCGCGATCACGGCGACGCTGCTCGCCGCCGGCTACGACGCCGACGCGATGCTCGCCGCCGTCAACGAGAAGCTGAAAGACCCGGAGGGCAACGAGATCACGGACGCGCAGGGCAACCCCGTCCCGCTCTTCTCCTCGTTCATGGACGTGCCGAAGTCTGCCGACTTCGATCAACAGATGCGCGACGCGAGCGTGACCGCCGAAATCTTCCGCCGCATACACGTGCCCGGTCTGCCCAACTGGGAGTGGTTCGACCGCAAGCTCTTAAACGCCATGCTCGACGACGCGCACTACCGGCAGCTCTTCTCCTTCGTCGAGTGCGGCGGGCTGTTTGCGGGCGACAACTTCCTGAACTGGCTGCGCCGCAAGCTCGACGAGATCGGCGCGCGGTCGGGGAACGGCGTCACGAGTTCCGACACCTTCGCCGAGTTCAACCGGAAGACGCAGACCGATCTCTCGCTCGTCGCCACCGACACGACCGCCAACGAGATGCTCGTCCTCAACCACCGCACCGCGCCGCAGTTGCCGGTCGCGTGGGGCGTGCGCATGTCCATGAGCATCCCTTTCGTGTGGCGCGAGGTGCCTTGGCGCGAGGAGTGGGGCGCGTACCGCGACGATCCGAAGACGGACGAGCCGGGCAAGGGCAACATCATCGTTGACGGCGGCGTCCTCTCGAACTTCCCCATCCGCCTCATCGTTGACGAGCCCGCGGGCGACGCGGAGGTCGCCGGCGTGATGGGCGCGCAGACGGTCGCGGGCGAGGCGGGCAACCTCGGACTGCTCATAGACGAGGCGCTCGACGTGCCGGGCTCGGGCGGCGCGGAGGCGGCGACGCACATCGTTGACAAGCTCCGCACCGCCCAGCGCGTCATGCGCCTGATGGACACGATGATGCAGGCGAACGACAAGGGCTACATCAACGACCACGAGCGGTTCGTCTGCCGCCTCCCCGCCAAGGGCTACGGCACGACCGAGTTCGGCATGTCCGACGCCCGCCTCCAGGCACTCGTCCGAGCCGGATACGACGCGATGATCGCGCACCTCGATAAGGGCTGAGGGCTGAGGGCTGAGGGATAAAAGAAGAGCTGAGCCGCGATCAGCCTCCCTTTCATCCCTCACCCCT
>JAIVGV010000414.1 GCA_020201365.1 Acidobacteriota bacterium | reverse complement strand
GGCGAAGAGCGAGTCGCCGAGGAGCGCGCGCGTCACACGCGCGACGAGCGCGATGAGCGGCGCTTGATCCACGTAGCCCCAGGCGAGGTGTTCGCCGCAGGCGAGGTAGTAGAGTTCGTCGCGGAAGTAGCCGTAATGACCGTTCGTCAGGAAGTGCAGGAGGAGCTTCGCGAGCGAGAGGCAGAGGATGAGCGCGAGGTCGCCCGTCGCGTCGAAGCGCGCGGCGGCGCGCGGGGTCGGGGCGTGCTGCTTCCGCGCGTCGTCGCTCATGGCTTAAGGGGCGGCGCTCACAGCAGCACGATGGAGTCGTCGCGCTCGCGCTCGCGTCGCGTCGCGCGCGGCTGCGCCCCGTCGTTCGCCGCCCGCGCCCGATCCTGATCGCGGCGGAGCGGGCAGGCGTCGCAGTATTCGCCGACGCGCTCGCGCCGCTCCTCGCAGTCGCCGCAGCCGAGCCGCGCGCCCAGCTCGTAGAGCGCTTCGACGACGGGCAGCATCAGCCGACCGCGCGCGGTGAGCGCGTACTCGACGTGCGGCGGGCTGGCGCTCAGCTCGTAGCGCTCGATCAGCTCGTCGTGCTCCATGTCCTTGAGGCGCGCCATCAGCGTGCGGCTGCTGATCGGGTGGAGGCGCGCGACCAAGTCGGTCGTGCGGCGCGAGCCGCGCGCCAGCTCGCGCACGATCATCAGCGTCCACTTGTCGCCGACCAGCTGCAGCGCGCCCGTGACGGGGCAGCCGTCGCCTTCGCGTCTTAACATCTCGCGCCCTTTCGCTAAACGGGAACCGCGGCACGCCGCGCGTTCGTTTCAGCCGAGAAGCGCGCGCGGCGCGGGAAGATTAGCACAAAGACGGCGGGTCGGCGCGCGGCGGCAGGGTAGAATCGAGCGTGCGACGGAAGAAGGCGTAGGGCGCGGCGCGGCTGGCGCGGCGGGAGGAGGGTGAGAGTGGATCGCGAAGTTCGAGGTTCTGAAATGTTTGTGAGGGCGAAAAAGTTTTCGTGCGCGTCGCCGCGCGGCGCGGCGCTCCTGCTCGCGGCGTGCAAGCCGTTCTTCGAGCGTTACCGCTTCGAGAACGACTCGACGCTCGCGGTCGAGAGCTTCGACGACGAGCGGCCGGGCAAGGCGACCGAGACGACGCGCTTCGAGCTGCGCGACGGCGAGTTCGGCAACTCCGGCGAAGGCGCGCGCTGGGTGGCGGCGGCGCTCGACGCGAACTCCGTCACGTTCGAGCCGGTGGCGAAGGCGCGCAACTCCTTCCGCTGGCAGCGCGAGTCGGCTGACTCCTGGACGGCGACGCTCGACTACCCCGCGCAGGGCGAAAAGCCCGCGAGCCGCCGCGTCTATCACATGGAGCGGATGGGGAAGTAGGAACGATGAACGCGGAACGATGAACGATGAACTGAAGACGGGTTGTCTTACTTCATCGTTCCGCGTTCCGACTTCATACTTTGATCAAGCGACCGGCTGCGCGCCCGCCGTCCGGGGTTCGTAGTCGCCCGCGATGACGACGGTGAGGTGGTCTGGGCGGAAGTATTTGCGGACGGCGGCGTTGACCTCTTCGCGCGTGACGGACTCGATGAGCCGCGGGTAGCGGTCAACGTAGTCCGCGCCGAGGCGGTAGAACTCGGCGTTCCACAGCGCCTCTGCGAGACCGGCGTTGGTCGAGAGCGAGACTTTGAACGCGCCGATTGCCGCGCTCTTCTCGTCCGCCAGCTCCTCTTCGCCGACGCCGTTCTCGACGTAGTCGCGCAGTACGGCGAGCGACGAAGAGATCGCGCGCTCGACGTTCAAGGGGTTGACCGAGACGGCGATGTACCAGGGACCGGCGGCGAGCGTCGGCGCGCGGAAGCGCGAGGCGATGCCGTAGGTCAGCCCCTCGCGGTCGCGCACCTGCAAGCCGAGGCGCGAGGAGAGCGTGGACTCGCCGAGCGCGCTGTTGGCGAGCGCCGCCGCGTAGTAGTCCGCCGCGTCGCGCCGGAGCGGGGCGGCTGAGCCGAGCAGCACGTCCACGTTCGCCTTACCACGGACTGTGACGACCTCGCGGCGTGTGCCCTCGCGCCGCTCAGGGTCTGCGACTTCGATCTCGACCGAGTCGGGCCCGGCGAAACCGGAGAACGACTCGCGGAACTGCCTCCCCACGTCTTCCGTTTTCAGATCGCCGACGACCGCGGCGACGAGCGAGCGACCGCCGTAGCGCCGCTCGTAGAAGTCGCGCAAGTCGGCGACGGTCGCCGCGTTGATGCTCTCGACGAGGCGCTCGGCGGCGTGCGTGTAGAACGGGCTCGCGGGCTCGTATGTGAGCTGCGTCAGGCGCTCGTAGGCGCGGTGGCGCGTGCTCGACTGCCGCTCGCGGATCGCCGCGAGCTGCTGCTGCTTCAGCTTCTCCAACTCGTCCGCCGGGAACGCGGGCTCGCGCAAAGCTTCGGCGAGCGTGGAGACGAGCGCGGGCAAGTCTTCGCCGAGACACCGCGCCGCGACGTTGACCGCGAACGGATCGGTCGAGAACTCCAGCTCCGCGCCCGCCCGTTCGAGATCGCCCGCGAGTTCGAGCTTCGTGCGCCGCCGCGTGCCGCGCACGAGCATCTCGGCGGTGAGCCGCGCGAGCCCCGGCTTCTCGCGCGGCTCGAAGTACGAGCCCGCGCGCAAGGAGCCGCGCAGCGAGACGGTCGGCGTCGCGCGGTTCTCCAGCGCGAGCAGCACGGCGCCCGTCCCGAGCCCCTCGCGCGCCACGCGCGACGCGAAGCTCGAACGCCCGACGCTCGCGGGCGTGTTCGCGCCGACGGCGTCGGAAGATTTACCCTCGTGCGCCGACTCGATCAGTCGCGCGGCGTCGCGCCCCGCTTCGTCCCTCGTCGTCATGCGTCGTTAGCGCCCGCCCCGCCACCGTCGTCAGCCTTCGGGATGAAGTAGCCGACGGTGCGATTGTCCTCGGTGAAATACTTGCGCGCGACGCGGCGCACGTCCCCCGCGGAGACGGCGGCGACGCGCGCCGCGTAAGTCTGGTAGAAGCGCCAGTCGGCGACCGCCTCCGCCTCGGAGATTTGCGCCGCGACGTTTGAAGTGCCGTCGCGGTCGTAAAACGTGCGCGCGACGATCTGCCGCGTCGCCTTGCGCGTCTCTTCGTCGCCCAAGCCTTCGCCGCCCGCGCGCGCGAACTCCGAGAGGATCGCCCGCTCGACCTCGCGCGGCTCGACACCGGGGCGCACGGTCGCGTAGGCGTTGAAGAGTCCGGGGTCGCGGAACTGATCGCAGTTCGCCTGCACCGCGACGGCGAGTTCCGTCTCGACGAGCGCCTGATAGAGACGACTCGTCACGCCGTGCGACATCGCCGCGGCGAGGACGACGAGCGCGTAGATGTCGTTCTCGTCGGGCGGATTCGCCGCGCGCTCGGCAAGCTCGGCGTTCGAGAGCACGCTTGTCGCGCCGAGCACCGAGGGCGTGTGCCAGGCGATCTGCACGAGCGCGAGCTCGCCCGCGCGCCGGACGACGAGGCGGCGCTCGCCCTCTTGCGCGGGCTCGTCCGTGTAAACTTCGGGGATCGGATCAGGCGTTGCCGCGTGCGCGCCGAAGTGGTTTTCGACGAGCGAGAGGCACCCGCCTTCGTCGAAGTCGCCGACGACGACGAGCGTCGCGTTGTTCGGATGATAGAAGGTGTCGTAGAACGCCTTGAGCCGGGCGGTGGGGACGTTCTCGACGTCGGCGCGCCAGCCGATGGTCGGGTGGTGGTAGGGGTGCTCGCGGAAGGCGACGGCGTAAACCGCCTCGTCCAGCACCATCGCGGGCTCGTTCTGCCCGCGCTCCAACTCGTTTCGGACGACGGTCATCTCCGACCGGCGATCCTCGTCGGCGATGAGGGAGTTGCGCATCCGGTCGGCTTCGAGGCGCAGCGCGAGCTCTAACTGATCGGAGGGGACGGTCTCGAAGTAGTTGGTGCGGTCGTACCACGTCGTGGCGTTAAAATCCGCGCCGATCTTCTGGAGCGTGGCGGCGATCTGCGTGTTCCTGTTTTTGTTGAACGAGGGCGTGCCCTTGAACATCATGTGTTCCAGGAGGTGCGTCGCACCCGTGTGCCCGACCGCCTCGTTGCGCGAGCCGACGCGGTAGAGCACGCAGACCGTCACGACCGGCGCGACGCGGTTCGCCACGAGCAAAACTTTCAGCCCGTTCGCGAGTCTGAACTCCCGCACCGGCGCGTCCGCGGCGACGAACACGACGCCGCGCGCCGCCGCGTCGCTCGTCGAAGACGCTTCGTTGATCGCCGTCGTCAAAGAATCTCCCTCCCGGAACCGCCCCGCCGTCTCGGCTACCGCTCGCGGAATGCTAACAAACATCGCGCGCCGACGCGAAGCGTGCGCGGCGGAATTTTAAGCGCGCGCCGACGCGAGTGTCCTTTGCGAAGCAAAGGACTTGACAAGACCGTGGCGGCGGCGTAGTCTTCCGGCTCGATGACGGTCGTCAGACCAATCCGCCCGCCAGCAGCCGGGGACGCCGAGCCGCCCGCGCTCCACGCGCGCGCGATGGACAACCTGCGCTTCATCCGCGAGGCGATGGAGGGCGCGTCGTCCTTCACGGCGGTGCCGGGCTGGGGGCAGGTCGCGATCGGCGCGACGGCGTTCGTTGCCACCTGGGTCGCCTGGCGTCAGCCGACGGCGCGGCGCTGGCTGCTCGTGTGGCTCGCCGAGGCGCTGCTCTCTTCGGTCGTCGCTGGGATCACGATGTGGCGCAAGGCTCGCGCGCGCGAGGAGTCGCTGCTCTCGCGCCCCGGTCGCAAGCTCATCACCAACATGTCGCCGCCGCTCTTCGTCGGCGCGCTTTTGACGGTCGTCCTCTTCCGCATCAACGCAATCTCAGTCGTCCCTTCGGTGTGGCTGCTGCTCTACGGCGCGGGCGTCGTGACGGGCGGCGCGTTCTCCGTGCAGATCGTGCCCGTCATGGGCTTGTGCTTCATGCTGCTCGGCGCGGCGGCGGCTTTCTTGCCGTGGGCGCCGTCGAACGCGCTGCTCGCCGCGGGCTTCGGCGGCCTGCACGTCGTTTTCGGTTTCATCATCGCGAGGAGACACGGTGGCTAAACAATCCGCACTCAAGCAGCCCTCCCACAGGCGCGCCCGCGCGCAAGGCTCGAGCCTGCGACCCGTCCCGCGCGGCGGGGCGCGCACCCCGCCGGAGCCCGCGAAAGAGGCGCACCCGGCGGACCTGGATCGCCTGATCCACGAGCGACTCCGCCTCGGCATCGTGAGCGCGCTCGCCGTCAACGAGCAGATGACGTTCAACGAGCTGAAGTCGGCGCTGCGCACGACCGACGGGAACTTGAGCGTGCACGCGCGCAAGCTCGAAGAGGCGAAGTACATCGCCTGCGCGAAGTATTTCGACGGGCGCACGCCCAAGACCGAGTACCGCCTGACCGACGCCGGGCGGCGCGCGTTGGAGCGCTACCTGAGCCACATGGAGGCGATCATCCGCAGGACGCGCGACAGTTAAACGGCGTCACGATCCCCGCGAAGATTCCGAGCGGGGAGTTTTTTTGCGGGTTGACTTTGCGAGACAAAGAACTTGTCAATACCGAGAAAGAGCCGCGGGCGGCGGGGAGGGAGCGATGGACGAATACGACGTGGTCGTGATCGGCGCGGGGCTCGCGGGGCTGCAGTGCGCGCGGCTGCTGGCGCGCGACGGCGTGCGCGTGCTGCTCGTTGACGCCAAGCGCGACATCGCGGAGCGCGTGCACACGACCGGCATCTTCGTCCGCCGCACGCTCGAAGACTTCGAGCTGCCGAAAGACTGCCTCGGTCCCGCCGTCCGCGCGGTGCGCCTCTACTCGCCCGCGCGCCGCGCGCTCGAGCTGAAGAGCCCGCACGCGGAGTTTCGCGTCGGGCGCATGAGCCGGCTCTACGCGCGGCTGCTCGCGGAGTGCCGGGAGGCGGGCGCGGCGTGGTCGCCCGCGACGCGCTACGCGGGTTGCGACAGGCGCAACGAGCGCGGGCGCGTGGTCGTGTGGCTGGAGCGCGGCGGGCTGACGCGGATGGTCAAGGCGCGCTTCGTCGTCGGCGCGGACGGCGCGCGCTCGCGCGTCGCGCGCGATCTCAAACTTGATTGCAACCGCGAGTGGATCGTCGGCGTGGAAGAGGTGTACGAGGGCGCGCCTTTGGGAGGCGGCGAGCCGCGCTTCCACTGCTTCCTCGATCCGCGCCTCGCGCCGGGCTACCTCGCGTGGGTCGTCGAAGACGGCGAGCAGACGCACGTCGGGACGGGCGGCTACAGCGCGCGCTTCGACGCGCCGCGCGCGCTCGCGGAGTTTCGCGCGAGCCTCGCAACTCTAGACGCGCGCTTTGAGTTCAGTCG
>JAIVGV010000141.1 GCA_020201365.1 Acidobacteriota bacterium | reverse complement strand
GGCAGCCGCAGGGCGAGGGCGGGACGCCGGAGCTGCCGTGGGACGAGACCGATCCCGCGTCGTCGCCGGAAGCCGAGCGCGTGCGTCGGCTGATGGGAGGGGCGCGCGGGAAGGCGGGGAGCGCGCGCGCGAAGGACGCGGGCGGACGCGGCGCGAAGAAGGCGGGCGCGAAAGAATCTGCCGCGAAGAAGCGTGCGGGCAAGAAGGCATCGAAGAAGGGCGGCGCGAAGAAGTCGGGCGCGCGCGGGTCTTCGCGGGCGCGTTCGTCGGCGAAGAAGTCTGCCGGCAAGGGCGGCGCGCGTAAGCGCTGAGGGACACGCCGCGCGTCGGGGCTTTTGGGCGTTTGAGTTGGCGAGGAGGGAAGCGGAATGACGGAGCAGCAGGCTGGCAGCGCGGGCGACGCGCGCGGCGTCGAAGAGGAGCACGAGCTGGAGGCGGAGCAGGAGTCCGCCGAGGCGATGGACGCTGAGGCGTCGCACGCGGACGTTCAGCAGCCGCCCGGCGCTTCGCGCACGACCGAGGGGCAGCCTTCGTAAACTCAACGCACGCGGGATCGGAAGAATTTCGGGGGCGACCGGGGCAGCGACTTCGGTCGCCCTCCGACTTTCGACCGCCCGCCGCCGTGCCCGTGTGTCCCAAGCCGCGAAGAAGTTCGTGCGGCTGAAGACTTGGACTATTAGCTGTTTACTATTTACGATTCACTCGCATGGACGAGATCGTCATCATCGGCGGCGGCTTCGCGGGCGTGGAAGCCGCGTGGCAGGCTGCGGAAGCGGGCGCGCGCGTCGCGCTCTACGAGATGCGCCCCGTTAAAGTGACGCCCGCGCACCGCACGGACAGGCTCGGCGAGATCGTCTGCTCGAACTCGCTGAAGTCGGACGAGCCCGGAACCGCGCCGTACCTTTTGAAGGAGGAACTGCGGCGCGCCTCCTCGCTCGTGTTGGAAGTCGCGGCGGAGACGCGCGTGCCCGCTGGCGCGGCGCTCGCGGTGGATCGCCAACGATTCGCCGAACTGATCACGCGGAAGGTCGAGTCGCACCCGCGCATCCGCGTCGAGCGCGAGGAGGTGACGCGCGTGCCCGATGGCGCGATCACCGTCATCGCCGCTGGACCCTTGTGCTCCGACGCGCTCGCCGCGGAGATCATGCGCCTCACCGGCGACGACCAGCTCTACTTCTACGACGCCATCGCGCCCATCGTCGCCGCCGACACCGTGGACACCTCGGTCGCCTTCCGCGCCGCGCGCTACGGGAAGGGCGGGGACGATTATCTCAACTGCCCGCTAAACGAGGAGGAGTATCGGACGTTTTATGAAGCGTTGACGACGGCGCAGAGTGTGCCGCTGCAACGCTTCGAGGAGACGCGCTGGTTCGAGGCGTGCCTGCCGATTGAAGAGCTGGCGCGGCGCGGCTACGACACGCTGCGCTACGGTCCGATGAAGCCCGTCGGGCTAACTGATCCGCACACGGGGAGAGAGCCGTTCGCCGCCGTACAGTTACGGCAAGAGAACTTGATGGCTGACGCCTACAACCTCGTGGGCTTCCAGAATCATCTACGTTACGGCGAGCAGAAGCGCGTGTTGCAGTTGATACCGGGACTTGAGCGCGCGGAGTTCTTGCAGTACGGGCAGATTCATCGTAATACTTATATCCGCGCGCCGCGCGTGCTCGACGAGACGCTGCGGATGCGCGCCCGCCCGCAGGTTTTCTTCGCCGGACAGATCAGCGGTGTCGAGGGTTACGTCGAGTCGGTCGCGACGGGCTGGCTCGCCGGTCTGAACGCGGCGCGTGTAGCCGCGGGACGCGACACGGTCGCCGCCCCGCCCAGATCGGCTGTGGGCGCTCTCGCGCGCTACGTCTCGAAGGCTGAGGCGGACAACTACCAGCCCGTCAACATCACCTTCGCCCTGCTCGAACCCCTGCCGGAAGAGCTGCGACGCAAAGTCCGTCGCAAGCGCGAGCGCCACGAATTGCAAGTCCGACTTGCGTTAGAGGAGTGGGACAACTGGCTACGCGAGAACTACACACGCGAGACGCACGACGCGCCGGACTCTCAGCCGCGCGCCGCGAACGTCTGAGACTCACGGGCGACTCACGACTCACTTTCGTGCTCGTGCTCTTCGTCGCGCTGCTCGCGCCCGCGGCGTCTTTGCGAGCGCAGTCCGGGCGCAAGCGCCCCGATCCGTTGCCGTCGCCTTCGCCGGGCGCGCAGCAGCGACCGCGGCGCGCCACCCCGCCGCACGCCGACGAGAGCCTGCCCGGCGAGCCCGCTTCGCCGAACACGCCGAGCCGCGCGGAGCGGCAGAACCCGCCCGCGCAGACGGACGCGAGCAAGTCGCCGCAGACCATAGACGACGACGAAGTGCTGCTCGTCAACTCGAACCTCGTCCCCGTCTCCGCGAACGTCACGGACGCGGCGGGTCGCGCCGTCACCGATCTCAAGCTGGAAGACTTCGAGCTGCGCGTTGACGGTCAGCCCAAACCGATCAGCGACATCTCGCACGCCGAGACGCCCGTGCGCATCGCGCTGCTCTACGACAACAGCTCCAGCATCCGCCCGACGCGCGAGCTCGAGAAGCAGGCGGCGGTCAACTTCTTCCGCTCGGTCTTGCGCCCCGTGGATCAGGCGGCGATCTTTTCGATCTCCACGCTCCCCTCGCTCGATCAGCCCCTGACGAGCGACGTGCGCCGCCTCGTCTCCACCATCGAGAGCTACGGCAAGGTTGACGACGCCTCGACCGCGCTCTTCGACACCATCGTCATGGCCGCCGACTACCTGCGCCCGCAGCCCGGACGCAAGGTCATGATCATCGTCTCGGACGGCGTCGAGACGACGAGCCAACTGCAAGACTTCGGCGAGATGGTCAGGCGCGTCTTGGCGAGCGACTGTCAGGTCTTCGTCATCCAGACGGGCTTGAGCGAGAACGCGAACCTGCGCGACCTCGTCGCCGAGCGGCGGATGCAGGACTTGACCTCCTACACGGGCGGCTTCGTCAACGTCCCGCGCGCGAACGCAGACCTCGAAGCCGCCTTCTCGCAGATCGCCGCGGATCTGTCGCAGCAGTACGTGCTGAGCTACTACCCGAACGACGACCCCCGCGACGGTCGCTTCCGCGTCATCAACGTCCGCGTCACCACGCGCCCGAACATGCGCGTCCGCGCGCGGCGCGGCTACTACCCGCGCCGCGCCGCGAACCTCTCCGAGATCACAACGAGCCCCGCCGCATCGCCCGCGCTCGCGATCCGCGATCCGGCGGTTGCGCCGCCGAACATCCCGCCCGCCGCGCCGCGCGGAGTCGCGGGTACGGGCGCGAGCGCGAACGCCCCCGCGAACACGGGCGCGACTCCGAACGCCAACGGCGCGAGCGCGCGCACGCACGCCGTCACGAACGCGACGACTCACGGCAGCAAGAACCTCGACCCGGACGCGGGCGAGCCCGCCGACGAAGACGCGAGCGCGCGTCCGACCGTGCGTCTCGGCTCTTTCAACCCGCAGCCGTCGCCGCCGGGCGCGAGCGACTCGTCGCCCCCGCGAAGCGACACGACACGGACACCCGCCGACGACCATACACAGCCCAGCCCGCAGACAGCCCAGCCCGCAAGTAACAGATCGAACGCAGTTAACAGCACGACGAGCACCGCGTCGGCGACTCCGACCGCCGCGCCTCCCTCTTCAAACGGCGCTTCAGCACCAGACGCCGCGCTTTCGTCTTCGGCAGACGCCACCGCGTTAACGAACGCGAAGCCCGCGACCGGCGACAATACGCCCGCGCCATCTGACGCGGATCGGAAGAGACAGCCCGCGCAAGCGTCGCCGTCGTCGCCGCAGCCGCAACGGGAAGCGGCGCGGACTCGCCCGCGGACGACGACGCAGGCGAACGACTCTGCGCCGTCGCCGCCGCGTTCTTCGCAGTCGCAGTCAGCGCAGCAGTCAACGTCGCCGCCGCAGTCATCTTCCGCGTCGCCGCCGCAGCCCTCACCGAGCGAGCCCGCGAAGCCGCCGGTCGTGGCGGGCGGCGTGTTGAACTCGCGCGCGAAGAGCCTGCCGCTGCCGCAGTACCCGGAGGCGGCGCGGCGCATGCGCGTGGTGGGGACGGTCTCGGTCGAGGTGGCGGTTGACGAGAGTGGTAAAGTCGTGGAGGCGCGCGCGGTGACCGGACCCGCCCAACTGCGCGACGCGGCGGTCTCGGCGGCGCGCCGCGCCGTCTTCGCGCAGACGCTCGTCGGCGGGCAGCCCGCGCGCCTGACGGGCGTCCTCAACTACACTTTCGTTCTCTGAAATCTTTTCGCGGAAGGGACGCGCGTCTGACGTGGACGACGAGAGGCGCGGCAGCAAGACGACGAGGATGGAAGAGCTACTCGAACAGTTCTTCGAGCACCTGCGCTACGAGCGCAACGCGAGCGAGCACACGCTCAGGAACTACCGGATCGATCTCGGTCAGTTCTACGACCACCTCGCGCCCGCAGACCCGCAGACCGGCCAGCGCCGCGAGTTCGACATCCAACAGATCGATCACATCACGATCCGCGAGTGGCTCTCGCAGCTTCACGCCGCCAACAAGCAGAAATCCTCCATCGCGCGCAAGCTCGCGGCGCTGCGCACCTTCTTCCAGTTCCTGCTGCGCGAGGGCGTCGTCAAGGTCAACCCGGCGAAGATGGTCTCGACGCCGCGCCTGGAGAAGAAACTCCCCAGCCACCTCTCCGTCGAAGAGATGGTGCGCTTCATCGAGACGCCCGACACGAAGACCGATCTCGGAAAGCGCGACCGCGCGATCCTCGAAATGCTCTACGGCACGGGGATGCGCGTCTCCGAGCTGACGAAGCTGAACCTGCGCGACGTCGATCTGAAAGAGCGCACGGTGCGCGTCCTCGGCAAGCGGCGCAAGCAGCGCGTCATCCCCATGACCGAGCCCGCGCTCGACGCGCTCGTTGATTATCTACTGAACGTCCGACAGACCTTCCTCGGAAACGCGCCCGCCACGGAGCGCGACGGGCAGGCGGTCTTCCTCAACTACCAGGGCACGCGCATCACCACGCGCTCCGTCGGTCGCATGGTGGACAAGTACATCGTCCAGTGCGCGGGCATACACAACATCAGCCCGCACAGCCTTCGCCACTCCTTCGCCACGCACCTCTTGGATAACGGCGCAGACCTCCGCCACATTCAAGAACTACTCGGACACGCGCGCCTCTCCACCACGCAAATCTACACGCACGTCTCGATGGAGAAGCTGATCGAGGTGTACGACAAGTACCATCCGAAAGCGTAAACGCGGGGGATGGGGGATAGGGGTTGGG
>JAIVGV010000140.1 GCA_020201365.1 Acidobacteriota bacterium | reverse complement strand
CTGCTCATCCGTCCGCTGGACGGCGCGGGCTCGAACCTGATCTACGCGCGCAGCGAGACGTTCGTCGAGGAGCCCGACCCGCGACCGGCGGCGAAGGCGGGCGCGCGCGTCGTGCACGGCTACTACCAGCTCGAAGAGTTGCAGCCCGACTCTCCGGGCGGCGCGCGGCTGCTGCGCCGCTTCTGGTTCGACCGCTTCGGCGCGGTGCACCTGGCGCGCATACAGACCTTCGACGAGCGCGGTCAGCTTACGACCGACGTCGTTTACCGCAACCCCAAACCCTTCGGCGAGGGCGGCAGGTACACGCTCCCCTCCGAGATCGAGATCACGCGCCCGCAGGATCGCTACTCGATCCGCATCAGCTACCAGACGCCCGACGCGGTGAAAGTTGACCAGCCCTACCCGCCCGATGCGTTCGTCCTCGAAAACAAGTCGAACCTGAGGGTGGTGGACTTGGACGCGAAAAAGCCGTGAATCGTGAACAGAAGTTGATGCGCCTTGCGGGTCGGGTGACACTTCCGAAGGTGAACAGCGACTCAACAGCTATTTACGATGTACGATCTACTATTCACCCGCAGCCATGGATAACCTCGTCGTCAACAACATCCGGCAGCGACCCGTGCGCGCGCTCGTGAGCGTGACGGGCGTGGCGCTCGGCGTGGCGCTCGTGATGCTGTTCACGGGGCTCTCGCGCGGGATGTCGAACGACATGCAGCGGCGCTCGTCGAACCTGCGCGCCGAGATCATCTTCACGCGCTCCGGCGGGATGGAGCTGACCTCTTCGACGGCGAACCTCTCGACGAAGTACGCCGACGAGTTGCGCAAAGTCGAAGGCGTCGCGTCGGTCGTGCCCGTCATACGCTACCCGTTCCAGAGCGGGCGCGGCTTCGGCTTCGAGATGATCGAGGGGACGGACTGGGACGCCTACGCCGCGATGAACGGCGTGCGCGTCGTCGAGGGGCGCGCGCCGCAGGCTGTGGACGAGGTGATCGTTGACGAGACGAAGGCGGCGGGCGGGAAGAACGGCGTCGGCAAGTCGCTGAGCATCTTCGGCGGCAAGCCCTACCGCGTCGTCGGCGTCTATTCGCCGGAGTCGGGCGCGCGCGTCAAGATGTCTTTGGCGGCGATGCAGGACGCACTGGAGTCGCCGGGCAAGTGCTCGTACATCCTGGTGAAGTGTCAGGACGGCGTCGCGGCGGAAGAACTGGCGCGCAGGATCGGCGCACAACTTCCGGGCAACAAGATTCAGCTCACGCGCGACATCGTGACGAACATCGAGCAGAGCGTGCCTTACTTGGGCGTCTTCCTGCGCGCGCTCGTCGTGCTCTCGGCAATCGTCTCCGGGCTCGTCGTGATGCTCGCCATGTACACGACGATCACGGAACGGACGCGCGAGATCGGCGTCCTGAAAGCGCTCGGCGCGTCGCGCGGCTTCATCGTCGGGCTGATCGAGCAGGAGGCGCTCTTGATCAGCCTGCTCGGGCTCGTCGTCGGCTTTATCGTCTCGCTCGCCGCCGGGTACTTGATCCACCGCGCCTACGGGCTCTGGTTCGAGTACGGCTGGCGCTGGGCGCTCGTCGCGGCGAGCATCGGCGTCGGCGGCGGCTTATTAGGCGCGCTCTACCCGGCGATGCGCGCCGCGAGTCTCGACGCCGTAGCGGCACTGTCATACGAGTGATGAAGTCGGAACGATGGACGATGAAGTGAGAGCAGTTGTCTTTCAGTTCGTCGTCCGCCGTGCCTAGTTCATAGTTTCTGATGAAGACAATTCTGCAAGCCGAAAATCTCACGAAGGTCTATCGCGTCGGGAGCGTGGACGTGCACGCGCTGCGCGGCGTCTCGCTCGACGTGGAGGAGGGCGAGTTCCTCGCCATCATGGGACCTTCGGGGTGCGGCAAGTCCACTCTGCTGCACCTGATGGGCGGCTTGCTCACGCCGACCGAAGGGCGCATCTCGGTTGACGGCGAGGACATGACCGCCGCCTCGGACGCGCGGCGCACCGACATACGCCGCCGCAAGATCGGCTTCGTCTTCCAGCGCTTCAACCTCTTCCCGACGCTGACCGCCGAGGGAAACTTGCGCCTCGCCGAGCGCATCCACGCGGGCGGGCGCGACAACGACAAGGAAGCCGAGGGGCAGCGGCGCGAGGTGCTGAAACTTTTGAAGCTCGAAGACAAGATGCACCACAAGCCGCTGGAGCTTTCGGGCGGCGAGCAGCAGAGAGTCGCCTTGGCGCGAGCCGTCATCAACCGCCCCGCCATCATCCTCGCGGACGAGCCGACGGGGAATCTCGACACGGAGAACTCTGCCATCGTCCTCAACATGTTTCAGGAGATGAACTACCGCTTCAACCAGACCATCGTCATGATCACACACAACCCGGAAGCCGCCGCCATGTGCCGCCGCATCGTCCAGATGAGGGACGGACAAATTGTTGCGCCCAGCACGGGTGTACAGCTATAATCCGTCCCGGCAGGTCAGTTTGGCGGGCCGAAAAGCCGTTAAAAATTGTCTGCCGCCGCCCGCTTGAGCCTCCCTCGCATATTCAGCGGCAAATCAGCCGGAAATCAGCGGAAAATCGCCGTGTTCGGAGTCGCAAAGAAAATCCTTTTCTGGTCTTACGGGCGTACATCCTGGCAGTACGACGTGCTGTCGGCGCTGATTTTGGCGTTCATCTTTTTGACGCCCCAGGCGTGGTTCAAGACGGGCGAACCGCCGCGCGCCCTGTCGCATCAAAATGGCTCGAAGGCGGCGACAAAGTTGCTGCTCCCTTGGTCGGACAAACTCCCGACGAACCCCGGCACAGACGAGTTGGAGCGGCGCGCCAGAGAGCTGACGAACCGCGCGGATTTCAGGGTGACGGGGGCGAACGCAATTAAGGGCGCGGACGGTCGGATCGTCGCCTACGAGGTTGACATCGAGTAGCGGTTTTCTAATAATCGCACGGTTTTTTGAGAGCCGTGTGGCACTCTGGTAGGTTCCCCTCGATTTTGAAGGAGTACGCATGAAGAAGAAGTTTGCGCTCGGCGCGGCGCTCGTTCTGATCGCCGCCGTCACGCTCACGTCAGTCTCCCCCGCGAACGCACAGGGCGCCGGTCTCGTCAGCTCGATCTTCAACAAGATGGAGCGCAACCGCCGCGACCTCCGCTCGCTCCGTGCCTCGATCAGCATGGAGAAGTACAACGCGCAGATTCACGACTCGGACAAGCGCACGGGCACGGTCATCTACCTGCCGGGCGCGGCGCGCAACGACGCCTACGTGCGCGTGGACTGGAAGAGCCCCGTGCAGGAAATCTTGGCGGTCGCGGGCGGGCAGTACACTTTGTTTAGCCCGCGCCGCAACATGGCTTGGGTCGGCTCGACCGCCTCGAAGAACGCGAAGGTTTCGAGCGTCCTCGGCTTCGGCTTGAACGCCTCCGCCGCGCAGCTCAAGAGCGCCTACGACGTGCAGGACGTTTACAACGAGACGCTCTGGGGCGGCGCGCAGACGACGCACATGAAGCTCGTGCCGAAGGGCAGCGCCAGCTTCCAGTACGAGGAGATTTGGGTTGACGGCGCGGGGATGCCGCTCCAGACCAAAGTCGTCGAGAAGAACGGCGACGCGACGACCGTCCGTCTGATGAACGTCGAGCGCAACGCCTCGGTCGCCAGGGGCGACTTCAAGCTCGACCTCGGCTCGGACGTGAAGAAAGTCCGCGGCTAACTTCTGACACATCGGGTTGGAAGCCGAAGGGCTCCGGCGCATTCGTCACCGGAGCCCTTCGTCGTTTATCGGCTGCGGGGCGGCGGGCGAAGAGTCTGCTCCCGGTGAAGCGATCCGCCGACAGTTGTCGCCCTTTTCATCCCGCGCGGACGGCGGTCGCTTGCATCGCGGGCGCGGTTTCTCGTATCTTCTCCCGCGACCCTTCGCTTGAGGGGCGCGCAAGCGCAAGTGGCGCGCGCCTTGCAGTAGTTTAAGACCGACAGATGAGACGCAGCACCTTCCTCAAGATCAAACTGCGCGAGGCGCGCTTCATCGCGCGCGCGCTGTTTTCGACCAAGCACCCCGTCTTGGCGCACGTCATCCCCATGCGCCGCTGCAACCTCGACTGCGCCTACTGCAACGAGTACGACAAGACCTCAGAGCCCGTACCCTTGGAAGAGATGCGTCGGCGGCTCGACAAGCTCGCCGAACTCGGCACGTCGGTCGTCACCATTTCGGGCGGCGAGCCGATGATGCACCCGGACATCTACGAGATCATCCGCCACATCCGCCGCCGCGGGATGCTCGCCGGTCTCATCACCAACGGCTACTACCTCACGCCCGAAAAGATCAGGAAGCTCAACGCCACGGGTCTCGAATACCTGCAGATCAGCATAGACAACGTCGAGCCCGACGAGGTCTCCAAGAAGTCGCTCAAACTTCTCGACAAGCGACTGCGCTGGCTCTCCGAGTTCGCGGACTTCCAGGTCAACATCAACTCCGTGATCGGAAGCGGAGTGAAGAAACCCGAAGACGCGCTCGAAATAGACAAGCGCGCGTTAGAGCTCGGCTTCACCTCGACCATCGGCGTCATCCACGACGGCGGCGGCGAGCTGAAGCCCCTGAGCGACAACGAGCGGCGCGTCTATCGCGAGGTGCAACGGCTTCCCGACCACCACGAGTTCGAGCCCTTCGAGATCAAGGGCGCGTGGCAGGGCTTGTGGCAGCTCGCGCGCAACGTGGGCAGGCGCGAGTACGCGCGCCTCGACTGGTTCCAGGAGAACCTGATTCAGGGCAAGGCGAACAACTGGCGCTGCCGTTCGGGCGCGCGCTACCTCTACGTCTGCGAGGACGGGCTCGTCCACTGGTGCTCGCAGCAGCGCGGCTACCCCGGCACGCCGCTCGCCGACTACACCAAAGCCGACCTCGCGCGCGAGTACGACACAGAGAAGCACTGCGCGCCCTACTGCACCGTCGCCTGCGCCCAGAAGGTCGCCATCCTCGACAACTGGCGCAAGCCCCAGCAACTCGCCTCCGCCCAACCAACCCCCGGCAAACTCGCCGAGACCATCCGCCAAGTCTTGCGCGCCGAATAGCGGGCAAGGTTCTCCATTCCCCGCCAAACTCATGCCAAATTCATCCGTCTGACAACCGGACGGCGACGCCGTGATCCGTCCGGTTGTCACTCCTGATAAGCCCTCGCTGTGCCCGTACTGCTCTAGGTAGAAAAGCGTTGACAGGGCTCGCCCCTATGACTATCATCCGCGCGTCCCCCACCCCTTAAGCCTGCGGATGGAAGTCCTCGCTGCCGCCTCCGCTTCACGTTAACCGGCAAACACGCGC
>JAIVGV010000139.1 GCA_020201365.1 Acidobacteriota bacterium | reverse complement strand
TCCCTATCCCCTAACCCCCAGCCCCTATCCCCTGAGCTTTACTTTTTGCCTGCCGCCGCGCCGCCCTTCGGGCGTTTCGCGCCGTACTTGGAGCGACCCTGTTTGCGATCCGCGACGCCGACCGAATCGAGCGTGCCGCGGATGACGTGGTAGCGCACGCCCGGCAAGTCCTTCACGCGCCCGCCGCGGATGAGCACGATGGAGTGCTCCTGAAGGTTGTGACCGACGCCGGGGATGTAGGTCGTCACCTCGATGCCGTTCGTCAGGCGCACGCGCGCGACCTTCCGCAGCGCCGAGTTCGGCTTCTTGGGCGTCTGCGTATAGACGCGCGTGCACACGCCGCGCTTCTGCGGCGAAGACTGCAAGGCGGGGCTCGCCGTCTTGTACTTGACGGCTTGGCGACCCTTGCGCACGAGTTGGTTGATCGTCGGCACTTTCTTACGTCCTTCTCTTAAGGCGCAAAAGGCTCCGAATCCTGCCTCTTGACCGGAACTCGTCCGGCAGTCAGCGCAAGACACGGCTTGCCTCGGTTGATTCAGTTAACTAAGGGATGTTCTGAAGCTTAAAGGCTCCCAAACGAGAGCCGGGCGCGGATCATGGCTTCCCCACGAGCCAAAGTTTCTCTGTGGCGTCGTCTCGGTCGAGGGCGGAAGAGCCGCGAAGGCTCACCGCTTGTTCGGGCTTTCGCGCGGGATTGCCGTCCGCGGACGGCGCGCGAGCCTTTACGCCACAATATTTTCAAAGCGACCCTCTTCCTTAAGAGAGCCGGGCAACGCCTCCGCAACCGTCAGAACTATCTCAAGCGTTGCACTGTCGCGAATTGGACTGCGAGTCCAAACGAGAGACTATACGGATCGACTCACGCGCTGTCAAGCCGACTCGAAGTGCCCCGCGAGCCGACCCTTCGAGATCGTTTTTGACGAGCCAACTCGCGGGCGACTCGCGCGTTTCGGGGGCGAAAAAGGCGACCCCTTTCGATGAGGTCGCCCCTTTGCCTGTTGCTTCTCCGTCCAGAGCGGAAAGCTATTCGCCCTCGCCGCCCTCGTCGCCAGCCGCGACCGCCGCGCGCGTCGTCGGTTCCGGCATCACGATGTCGGTCAGCTCGGCGAACTCCTGATCGAGCCCGACCGACTGATCCGCCGTGTCGTCGCGCTCGACCTTCACGTTGCGGTAGAACTCCATCCCCGTGCCGGCGGGAATCAGCCGACCCATGATGACGTTCTCCTTCAAGCCGCGCAGGTAGTCAACGCGACCAGAGATCGCCGCCTCTGTAAGTACGCGCGTCGTCTCCTGGAACGACGCCGCCGAGATGAACGAGTCGGTCGAGAGCGAAGCCTTCGTGATGCCGAGCAGGAGCGGCTCTGCCGACGCGGGCTGACCGTCAGCCTCTATCACGCGCGCGTTCTCGTCGGTGAAGCGGAAGCGATCCACCTGCTCGTCGAGCAGGAAGTCGGTGTCGCCCACGTCGGAGATTTTCACCCAGCGCAGCATCTGCCGGACGATGACCTCGATGTGCTTGTCGTTGATGTTGACGCCCTGCAGGCGATAGACCTCCTGAATCTCGTTGACGAGGTACTCCTGCAAGCGGTTCATGCCGAGCACGCGCAGGATGTCGTGCGGGTTCAGGGGCCCGTCCATCAGCGCCTCGCCCGCGCGCACCACGTCGCCCTCCTGGACGTTGATGTGCGTGCCGCGCGGGATGTCGTACTCGCGCTCCTCGCCGTCGTCGCCGACGACGATGATCTTGCGCTTGCCCTTGGCGATGGGACCGAGCTTGATCGTGCCGTCGATCTCGGACATGACCGCCGTCTCGCGCGGCTTGCGCGCCTCGAACAACTCGACGACGCGCGGCAGGCCGCCCGTGATGTCCTTCGTCTTCGTCGTCTCGCGGGGAATCTTCGCGATCACGTCGCCGGGCTCGACGTCCACGCCGTCCGTCACCATCAGGTTGGCGCGCACGGGCATCTGGTAGGTCTTCAAGACCTTGTTCGAGCCCGAACGGATTTCGAGTCGCGGCTGCTTCTTCTCGTCGGGCGAGTCTTTGACGACGAGGCGAGCCTGACCCGTCACCTCGTCAACCTCCTCGTCAACCGTCACGCCTTCCTTCAAGTCCTGGAACTTCACGTGCCCGGCGACCTCCGTCAGGATCGCGAAGGTGAACGGGTCCCAGCTGGCGAGCAGTTGATCCTCGACGACCTTCGCGCCGTCCTCGACGAGGATGTGCGCGCCGTAAACGATCTGGTAGCGCGCCACCTCGCGACCGCGCGTGTCCGTGATGGTGAGCGCGCCGTTGCGGTTCATGGCGATGATCTCGCCGCGGCGGTTCTTGACGACGTTCAGCTCGACGTACTTGATCGTCCCGTCCTGCCGCGCCTCGTGCTTCGACGACTCTTCGAGTCGCGCCGTGCCGCCGATGTGGAACGTGCGCATCGTGAGCTGCGTGCCCGGCTCGCCGATACTCTGCGCCGCGATCACGCCGACCGCCTCGCCGATGTCGACCGGCTTGCCGGTGGCGAGGTTGCGACCGTAGCACTTGATGCAGACGCCGCGCCGCGACTCGCAGGTCAGGACCGAGCGGATGCGGACACGCTGGACGCCGCTGCGCTGAATCTCCGCCGCGAGGTCTTCGTTGATCTCCTCGTTCGCCTCGACGATGACGCGACCCTCAATCGGATCGATGATCTCTTCGAGCGCCGTGCGACCGACGATGCGGTCGCGCAAGCTTTCGATCTCCTCGCCGCCCTCGACGATTGCCGTCGAGGAGATGCCCTTCAGAGTCCCGCAGTCGGGCTCGCTGATGATCACGTCCTGCGCCACGTCAACGAGGCGGCGCGTGAGGTAGCCCGAGTCGGCGGTCTTCAATGCCGTGTCGGCGAGACCTTTGCGCGCGCCGTGCGTGGAGATGAAGTACTGCAAGACGTTGAGCCCCTCGCGGAAGTTCGAGCGGATCGGCGTCTCGATGATCTCGCCCGAAGGCTTCGCCATCAGACCGCGCATCCCGGCGAGCTGTCGAATCTGCTGCGCCGTGCCGCGCGCGCCCGAATCCGACATGATCAGGATCGGGTTCAGCTCGCCGGAGCTCTTCTCGCGCGCGTCCATCGCGATGAACATCTCCTTCGCCACCTTGTCGGTCACTTCCGACCAGATGGCGATGACCTTGTTGTAGCGCTCGAGGTTCGTGATGACGCCGTCGCGGTACTGCCGGTCAACCTCGATCACCTGCTTGTCGGCGTCGCCGACGAGCTTGCGCTTGGCGTCGGGCGTCACGAGATCGTCAATGCCGATGGAGATGCCGGCGCGCGTCGCGTAGAGGAAGCCGAGGTTTTTGAGGTCGTCGAGCATCTTCACCGTCATCTCGTGACCGAGGCGCAGGTGGCAGTAGTTGACGAGCGACTGCAAGCCCTTCTTCTTCAGAGTGCCGTTGAAGTAGGGCAGCCCTTCGGGGATCGAGTCGTTGAAGATGACGCGACCGACCGTCGTGTTAATCACGCGCGAGACGTTCTCTTGCAGCGCGCCGCGCATCACGTCCTGCGTGTCGTGCTCCTGCGTGAGATCGACGAGGTCGCCGTGCAGGCGCAGCTTGATCGGCGTCTGCGTCGTGACCTCTTTGGCGTCGAGCGCGAGCAAGACCTCTTCGACCGACGAGAAGACGCGCCCCTCGCCCTTCGAGCCCGCGCGGTCGCGCGTCAGGTAGTAGCAGCCCAAGACGATGTCCTGCGACGGGACGGCGATGGGCTGACCCGACGCAGGGCTCAGGATGTTGTTCGACGCGAGCATCAGCACGGCAGCCTCGATCTGCGCCTCCGGCGAGAGCGGGATGTGGACAGCCATCTGGTCGCCGTCGAAGTCGGCGTTGAAGGCCGTGCAGACGAGCGGGTGAATCTTGATCGCCTTGCCCTCGACGAGCACGGGCTCGAACGCCTGGATGCCGAGTCGGTGCAAGGTCGGCGCGCGGTTCAACAGAACCGGGTGCTCGCGGATGACCTCTTCAAGGATGTCCCACACGACGGGCTCCTGCCGGTCAACCATCTCGCGCGCCTGCTTGATCGTCGCGGCGTAGCCCTGCTTTTCGAGCTGGTTGTAGATGAACGGCTTGAACAGCTCGAGCGCCATCTTCTTCGGCAAGCCGCACTGGTGCAGCTTCAGTTCAGGTCCGACGACGATCACCGAGCGACCCGAATAGTCAACGCGCTTACCCAACAGATTTTGACGGAAGCGACCCTGCTTGCCCTTCAGGGTGTCCGAGAGCGACTTCAGCGGGCGGTTGTTGACGCCGCGCAGCACGCGACCGCGGCGACCGTTGTCGAAGAGCGCGTCAACAGCCTCCTGCAGCATCCGCTTCTCGTTGCGCACGATGACTTCGGGCGCGCGAAGCTCCATCAGCTTCTTGAGGCGGTTGTTGCGGTTGATGACGCGGCGGTAGAGATCGTTCAAGTCGGACGTGGCGAAGCGTCCGCCGTCGAGCGGAACTAACGGGCGCAGCTCCGGCGGGATGACCGGGATCACGTCGAGGATCATCCAGTCGGGGTGGTTGCCGGACTTGAGGAACGAGTTGACGACCTTCAGCCGCTTCGAGAACTTGAGCTTCTTCTGCTGCGAGGTCTCCTCCTTCATGCGCCCGCGCAGCTCGCCCGACAGCTCCTCGATGTTGACCATCGCCAGCAGCTCTTTGATCGCCTCCGCGCCCATCTTCGCGACGAACTGTCCCGGGTAGTCGCGCATCAGCTCGCGGAAGCGCTCGTCGGTCAGGAGTTCCCGCTCCTTGACCGGCGCGTCGCCCGGATCGATGACGATGTACGACTCGAAGTAGAGAACCTTCTCGAGCTCGCGCAGCGGGATGTCCAAGAGGTGTCCGATGCGCGACGGCAAGCCCTTGAAGAACCAGACGTGCGAGCAAGGGCTGGCGAGCTCGATGTGACCGAGCCGCTCGCGGCGCACCTTCGCCTGCGTGACCTCCACTCCGCACTTGTCGCAGATCACGCCGCGGTGCTTCATGCGCTTGTACTTGCCGCACAGGCACTCCCAGTCCGTGACGGGACCGAAGATGCGCGCGCAAAACAACCCGTCGCGTTCGGGCTTGAACGTGCGGTAGTTGATCGTCTCCGGCTTGGTGACCTCGCCGTGCGACCAGTGGCGGATCTTTTCGGGCGAGGCGAGCGAGATGCGGATCGCCTCGAAGTTCGGCGCGAGCTGCGTTCTGTCTTGCTGGAATCTGAACACGATTTATATCTCCATTTCGGATTTCGGAATTCGGATTGCGGATTAAAGAAGAGCGATGACGTTGACGCTCTCAAATCCGCAATCCG
>JAIVGV010000138.1 GCA_020201365.1 Acidobacteriota bacterium | reverse complement strand
GAGTAGAGCACGAGCGGCACGAGCCCACACCCCATCTGCCCGGCGACGAGCACCGAGAGATCGAACTTCGCCCCGCGCGCCTTCACCAGCACGTTGCTGCACGCCGCCGCGAACGCGCCAGCGACGATCGCGCCCGCGCCCCACGCCGCCAGACGGTCGCCCCCGCCCAACTGATCCGAGAAGACGACGCCTAAGCCGGCGAGCCCCACGACGACGCCGACGACGCGCGCGACGGTGAGCGGCTCGTCCGGCAGAAGCTTGTGCGCGACGGGCAAGCCGAAGAGCGGGATCGTCGCCTGCAAGAGCGCGGCTAAACCGGAAGAGACGTGCGACTCGCCCCAGAAGACCGCGCCGTAGTTGATCGCGAAAGAGAGCACGCCCGTCAGCGCGAGCAGCCGCCACTCCGCGCGCGTGCGCGGAAGTCTGGCGCGACGCACGCGCACGACGACGGCGAGCACACAGATTGCGACGACGAAGCGCGCGCTGACGAACGTGATGGGCGGGAGATCGCGCAAGCCCACCTTGATGAACGCCCACGTCGAGCCCCAGATGCCGCACAGCAACACGAACACGACGAGCGGGCGCACGTCGCGCCGCGTCTGTGTGTTAGTCGAAGGCATCGCAGGTCTGTTGTCGCTGCTGAACTGGGTTGTGGGACGGCTGAAAGGCGCTCACCGCAGAGGCGCAGAGGATTCGCTGAGTTAACGCAGAGAGAAGTTCTTGCTCTGCGTCAGCTCTGCGTAAACTCTGCGCCTCTGCGGTGAACTATATTCCCGCCTTCACTCAACCCGAATTGCAACCAAACAAAATCCGCCTCACTTGATCCGCAGATCGAACGGCATCATCGCCATCATCTCGCCGCGGCGGACGTGCTCGAAGAGGGAGAGGTAGCTTAAAGATCGCCGCACGTCTTCGGGGAGTGCGTTGATCGCGGCGCTCTGCTCGCGCGCTTGGACGGTCGCCTCGTCGGAGCCCGTGCCGAGGAGCTGATCGAGTAAGGTGCGGGGCGCGGGGAAGACGACGCGGCGGACGCCCTTGTCGGCGGGGATGTTCGCCAGTTGCTTCGCGATCTCGACGGCGCGATCCATGCCGCCGAACTCATCAACGAGCCCGCGTTCCTTCGCCTGCGTGCCCGTCCAGACGCGCCCCTGCGCGATTGCGTCAACGTCTTTCACGTCCTTCTTGCGCGCGTCGGCGACTTTGGGCAGAAAATCCTTCCAGTAGAAATCGTCGAGCATCTGTTTGAACTTCGCGCGCTCGTCGTCGGTGAAAGGCTCCGTCTCGCGGTACATCGCGGCGTACTTGCCGCGCGTGACGTACTCGTCGTTGACGCCGATCCAGTCGTAAAAGCCTTTCATCACGGGCTTGCCCGCGAAGACGCCGATGGAGCCGGTGATGGTCGCGGGCTCGGCGACAAGTTTCGACGCGCCGACCGAGATGTAGTAGCCGCCCGAAGCAGCCACGTCGCCCATCGAGACGACGACGGGCTTCTTCGCCTTCGCGTTCTCGACGGCGTGCCAGATGATGTCTGAGGCGAAGCTCGTCCCGCCGGGGCTGTCCACGCGCAGGATGATCGCCTTGACCGACTTGTCGTCCGCCGCGTCCTTGATCGCCTTGGCGAGCGTGTCCGAGCCGATCATCTGCTCGCCGAAGACGCCGCCGCCCGTCGAGCGACCCGACATGATCGCGCCCGAAGCGTAGATCACGGCGACACGCTCGCCCTCGTTCACGTGCAGCGACTCCGCGGAGACGCGGCGGTACTCGCCTTCGCTCACCATGTTCAGCTTGTCGGAATCCTTATAGCCGAGCCGCTTCTTCAACTCGCCCTCGACCTCATCACGATACTTCGCGTCGTCAATCAGCCCCAGCCGCTTCGCCTCGTCGGCGCGCAGCGGCGCGCTGTCAATCGCCGCGCGCACTTCCGTATCCGACTTGTGGCGCGCCTCGGCGATGGTCGAGACCATGCGCGCGTAGAACTCTTCGAGCACCGAGTTGAGCACTTCCTTGTTCGCGTCCGACATCTGCTTGCGCGTGTACTCTTCGGGCGCGGTCTTGTACTTGCCGATCTGATAGACGTCCATCTTGACGCCGAGCTTATCCAACGCGCCGCCGTAAGACATCACGTCCGCCGCCAGCCCGACGATGGCCAGCTCGCCGATGGGCGCGACGTAGATGCGGTCGCACGCGGTCGCGATGTAATACTCCTTGTTCGCGCCGAACTCCATGTAGGCGTAAACGGGCTTGCCAGAGGCGCGGAAGTCCGTGATCGCGTCGCGCAGCTCCGACGCCTTGCCCCAGCCCGACGTGACGAGATCGAAGTCCAACAGCACCGCGCCGACGCGCTTGTCCGCCTTCGCCTTCCGCAGTTGCAGGAGCGTGTTCGAGAGCGAACGCTCGTCGCGACCGAGCCAGCGGTTCATCGGGTCTTCCGGCACGTAGTCCGGCATCGAGCCGCCGACGTTCAGCACAAGCACGCTGTTGTCTTTCACCGTCGGCTCGTTGTCGAGCACCGCGTAGAAGACGGCGAAGCAGACGCCGACGACGGCGAGGAGCGCGAGGACGATGCCGACGATCCAGAGCGCGGTCTTGCGCGAGCGTGACATTGGCATGATGACTTCTAAGAACCCTCGATTGAAATTGCCCGCGCCTTCGACCGACGAGGCGCGGGCACGTTGTTTTTACGCGCGGCGGGCGCGGAAAGTTTTGATCTACGAGATCAAGGCGCGTCGCCGCGCGCGATCCACCCGCCGCCGAGCACTTCGTCGCCGCGATAAAAAACTGTCGCCTGCCCCGGCGTGATCGCGCGCTGCGGCTCGTCGAACGTGACGCGCGCCGTGCGCCCGCCGATCATCTCGACGGTCGCGGGCGCTGCCTCGTGACGGTAGCGCACGCGCACCTCCGCTCGCACGGGCTCCGACGGCTCGTCGAACGCGATCCAGTTCACGCCGCGCGCGACGAACTCGCGGCTCGACAGCTCCGACTCTTCGCCGACGACGACGCGGTTGCGCCGCGCGTCTATCTGCACGACGTACAGCGGTCGCGACGCGGCGACGCCGATCCCGCGCCGCTGCCCGACCGTGTAGCGGTGGACGCCCGCGTGCTCGCCGACCGCCTCGCCACGCGCGTTGACGATCTCGCCAGCGCCCGGCGCTTCCGTCGCGCGCCCTTCCGCGTCGAGGTAGCGATCAATGAAGCCCGCGTAGTCGCCGTCGGGCACGAAGCAGATTTCCTGAGACTCGGACTTCTCCGCGACCGCGAGCCCCGCGCGACGCGCGATCTCGCGCGTCTCCGTCTTCGTCAGCTCGCCGAGCGGGAATAGCGTGCGCGAGAGCTGCTCCTGCGTCAGCTCCCACAGGAAGTAAGACTGATCCTTGCGCGCGTCGCGCCCGCGCAGCAGCCGGAAGCGATCCGCCGCCTCGTCGAACTCCACGCGCGCGTAGTGCCCCGTCGCCACCTTCTCGCAGCCGAGGCTGCGGGCGAGCCGGTCGAGCGAAGCGAACTTCAGACGGCTGTTGCACGCGACGCAAGGGATCGGCGTCTCGCCTTCGAGGTAGCTCCGGACGAACGGCTCGACCACGTCGCGCTCGAAATCTTTTTCGAGGTTCAGGACGTAGAACGGGAAGCCCAGCTCTTCGGCGACGCGGCGCGCGTCGTAAACATCGTCGAGCGAGCAGCAGCGGCTGGGAAGCGGCTCGCCGTCCTCGTCCACGTTCAAGCCGCGGCGCTGATTCCAGAGCTGCATCGTGAAGCCGACAAGCTCGTGCCCCGCCTCCCGGAGCGCCGCCGCCGCCGCCGAGGAGTCCACGCCGCCGCTCATTGCCACCGCGATCTTCATTCCGCTTAAAACCCGCTAAAAACGCCCGTTTGCCGCCCTTTCGCGGCGAGTGCTAAGATGCCCCGTCAAGCGACAAAATTGCAGACGAGGCGATTGATTAGGATACCCGAACGAATCCGCTTGAGCCAGCTATCAAGCGAACGCTCCTGATTTCAAACGAGCAGAGAAACTCTTGTCAAATGTCCCAAGTTAAAACTAAGAACGAGCGCGCCATCGAGGAGTACGTCGTCGCCGACGAGCCCTACTACCTCGCCGTCGGTCAGGAGATCGAGCTGTTCGAGGCGGCGCACGCGGCGCGCCTGCCCGTCATGCTGAAAGGTCCGACGGGCTGCGGCAAGACGCGCTTCGTCGAGCACATGGCCTGGCGTCTGCGCCGACCCTTGATCACCGTCGCGTGCCACGAGGACCTGTCCGCGACAGATCTCGTCGGACGTTTCTTACTCGAAGGCGAAGAGACGATCTGGCACGACGGGCCGTTAACCTCCGCCGTCCGACACGGCGCGATCTGTTATCTCGACGAAGTTGTCGAAGCGCGCAAAGACACCGTCGTCATCATCCACCCCTTGACGGACGACCGCCGCCGCCTCCCCATCGAGAAGCGCGGCACGATCTTGGACGCCCCCGACGACTTCATGCTCGTCGTCTCCTACAACCCCGGCTACCAGTCAATCTTGAAAGACCTCAAGCAGTCCACGCGCCAGCGCTTCGTCGCCTTGGGGTTCGACTACCCGCCCGCCGAACTCGAAGCCGAGATCGTCGCGCGCGAGGGCGGGATTGACGAAGCGGCGGCGCGCGATCTCGTCCTCATCGGGCACAAGGTCAGAAACCTGCGCGGGCACGGTCTCGAAGAGGGCGTCTCGACGCGCCTCCTCATCTACGCCGCGCAGATGATCGCGCGCGGCATCAGTCCGACAGCCGCCGCCGAGGTCGCCCTCTGCTCGCCCATCACGGACGACCGCGAGCTGCAACGCAGCATCCGCGAGATCGTCACGACCGTCATCTAAACCGCGTCGGAAGAACAGACATGACAGACGAACTCGCGAAGCATTACCTCGAAGACGCGCTCAAAGTGTTGCGCAACTACAAGCGGCTCGGCGAGCGCGCGATTGCTCAGTTGAGCGACGAGGAGCTGTTCCGCACGCTCGACCCCGAAATGAACAGCGTCGCGCTCAACGTCAAGCACATCGCGGGCAACATGCGCTCGCGCTGGACTGACTTTCTGACGAGCGACGGCGAGAAGCCGGATCGGGAACGCGACTCGGAATTTGTGATCGACGAAGGCACGACGCGCGAGGACGTGATGCGCTGGTGGGAAGAGGGCTGGCGCGTGACCTTCGCCGCGCTCGAACCTTTGCAGCCCGCGGACGTGACGCGCGAGGTCGCGATCCGCAACGAACCGCACACGGTTCTGATGGCGATCAACCGCCAGCTCGCGCACTACGCCTACCACGTCGGGCAGATCGTCTTCCTCGCCAAGCACTTCAAGTC
>JAIVGV010000577.1 GCA_020201365.1 Acidobacteriota bacterium | reverse complement strand
GATGAGGGGCGAGGTCGGGGTGACGGCGGGGCGGGTTGGCGAGGCGTGTGTGCGCGGGGCGGAGTCGTCATCTTCGGGGGTGAGCTTGTCTATGAGCTTGTGTTCGAGCGTCTCCTCGGGGCGCTTGATCATGGTCAGGCGGTTGCCGCGCTCATTGTACATGACCTCGTCCATGATGTTGTAAATGAGGAGCACGCCGCGCCCCGATGTCTTGAAGAGGTTGGCGGGATCGGTCGGGTCCGGAATATCGTTGAGGCGGAAGCCCTCGCCCTCGTCCTCGACGGTAAAGCGCGCCTCCTGCGCCGACAGGTCAGCCGTGATGCGGACGAGCTTGTGCGGGTCTTGGCGGTTGCCGTGCTTGACGGCGTTGACGAAAGCCTCGTCGAGCGCGATGAAGAGATTCGATCTTTCCGGGTTGATCAGCCCTAGCTGGACGACGCGCTCGTGGAGGTAGTGGAGCACGCCGTTCATCAGCGAGAGATCGCTCGGCAGCTCGAACTCGATCTTCTCGTGGACGAAGGGCAGCACCTTCACGTCCTCGATGAAGCGCAGCTTGTACGAGAGCGTCTTCTCGACGATGTCGCGCAGCTCCTCGCGCCGGTACGGGCGGCGCACGTAGTTCGCCGCGCCCATCTTGAAGGCTTTGACGACGCCCGCGGGGTGCGTCTCGTCCGAGGAGACGACGACGGGGACGAGGAGACTCTTGCGCTTCAGCTCGGAGACGATCTGGACGCCGCCCTCGTCGTCGTCCGTGAGATCGGAGATGACGAGATCGAAGTCTTCCAGGTCGTCGCGCGCGAGCGCCTCTTCGCGGTTGCCGGTGGCGACGACTTCGTGACCGAAGTCTGCGAGGACGCGGCTGAGGAGCGTGCGCAGCTCCTCGTTGGCGTCAACGATCAGGATTCGCCGTTTCTCCATCAGCCGCCTTGCTGGAAACTTAAAGTTCGGGAGAGGTGTGAGGTCGTGTGCGCCGAACACACGCCTCCGAGAACGTCTTACGCAGCCCCTGCGCGCGAGGTTCGCAGAATATAGCACACGGGCGCGCGGCGGCGGGCAACAGTTTCGGCGGCGCGGGCGACCGGAGTTTCGGCGGCGGAGACGAACAGTTTTAGATCGCCGCGCGGCTTCTGCTAGACTCGCTCGGCGTCATAACTCCCGTGCAGACCTCAGCCGCAGCGACGACCGATCCCAAGCGCGCGCGCGACCGACGCGACGCCGACGCCGTCGCACGCGCCTACGCGCCCGCGAGCCTCGCGCGCTACACCTTCAAAGAGCGGTTACTGATCCGCGCCGCCGATCTCGTCTTCTCACTCCTCATCCGCCTGCTCGGAGCGTCCGCCCGCTTCCGCGTGGAAGGCTGGGAGAACTTCGAGGCGGCGTCGCGCGACGCCTCGCGCCCGCCCGTCTATACCTTCTGGCACGAGCAGATTCTGCTCGGCACATACTTCTTCCGCGACCGACGGATCGTCGTGATGACCTCGCAGAGCTT
>JAIVGV010000255.1 GCA_020201365.1 Acidobacteriota bacterium | reverse complement strand
GGACATGAGAGACTCCGGATAGAAACGGTCGCCGTGCTCCGCCTGTTGCACACCGTCAACGAAATACTTCACCTTGCCCTCGGCGACTTGCGTGACTAGCGTCTGCCAACCGGCGCGCGTGCCATGCGTCATGTTAAAGACGTTGTCCTTCTTCCAGTTCGGCTCCGGGCTGAAGGTCTCCCACGTCGTCTCGTACAGAGTCGCCCCGGCGACGCCCCAGCCGCCGTTCGGGAGGTACTCGAAATCCAGCTCGCTGTAGTCCGCGTCCATCGGCGCCTTCAAAGGGCTGATCATGTAGAAGCTCTCGACGATCTGATCGCCGCCGCGCCCGGCGAGCGGCTCGTCCGTGAAGCGCACGCGCGCGGCGTAAGTGCCCTCGAAATATTTTCGCCCGTGGCAAATCTGCGTCTGCTTGGTGTGCGCGCCCGTGCCGTCGGTCGCAGAGGTCATGCGCAGTATCCGGTTGCGCGGCTCGTTCGCGTCCGCGAGGAACGCGACGCCCTCGCGCCACCACGTCGCGCCGGGCACGCCGGGCCACCCCGCCGCCGTGCGGACGATCCAGCCGTGCCGCGTCATCTGACTTTGAGCGGAGTAGCTGAAGTCGTCGAACAGAATTTGAGACGCGGGCTTTGGGGCGCGCGCCGCCGCCGGGGTCGCGGCCGGGGCGCGACCGCCGCCTTTAGCGAAAGAGGAAACAACGACGCATAAGACGAGCAAGGGTAACGTGGCAGAACGTTTCATCAGTCACCTCTTCGTCAGTCATCGCCCGAAAATTATTGAAGGTCAGATGCCCAGCATGTCGCGCGCCGAGTCGAGCAACGCCTGCGCGCGCGCGGGGTCTGCGGATTCGGCGATGATGCGGATCATGGACTCTGTGTTCGAGACGCGGATGTGCACCCAGCCGTCCGGGCGCGTGATTTTGATCCCGTCGGTCTGATCGTACTCCGCGCCCCGCCGCGCCAACTCGTCGTAGGCGCGCTGCATGAGAGAGTAGATGCGGTTCGGCTCGACGGCGACGTTGTGCTTGAGCATCGTGAGGCGCGGCAGTCGCGCCGACAGCTCCGACAGGCGCTCTTCGGTCAACGCCAAGTGTTCGAGGATGAGCCCGACGGCCGCCGCGCTGTCGTGCGTGAGCTGCACGCGCGGGACGACGACGCCGCCGCTCCCCTCGCCGCCGATGACGGCGCGCGTCTCGATCATCGCCTCGGAGATGAAGGCGAGGCCGACCGGCGTGCGGACGACGGTCGCCCCGTGGCGCGCGGCGACCGCCTCGACCGCGCCGCTCGTCGAGACGTTCGTCACGACCGCGCCCGTCTCACGCGCGAGTTGAATCTCGGCGCACACGGCGAGCGTCGCCTCTTCGGAGAGCATCTCGCCCTCTTCCGTGACGAGCCCCAGCCGCTCGCCGTCCGCGTCGTGCGCGAAGCCCACGTCGGCGTGTCCCGCGCCTACCACGGCGCGCAGCTGCGCCATCGTCTGCCGCCGGGGCTC
>JAIVGV010000273.1 GCA_020201365.1 Acidobacteriota bacterium | reverse complement strand
GGCAAGCACCGTACTACGTGACTGAGAGCATCCCTTTCTTCGAAGTGCCGCGGATAGTTTATGGTGTCAAGTATTACAGCACGACTCCGAAATGCACGACGCTCGGCGTCGAGAAGGCGGCGCCCGCCTGCGCCTCCGCGCGGACGACCGGCCTGCCGGCAATAAGTGTCAGGACGACGAACTGCAACCCGATCAGCGCAACGATGCAGCCCGCGCCCTGGTTCGGCTGCTCGGCGTCCTGCAATACACGCAGAAATGCTTACCCGGCGGGTTCAGCGTCTGGCAGGCGGGGCAGACCAAGGCTGGGGCACGCTCCGCCGCCTAACAACGACATGCACCCGACGCCCCGCCGCTAACTTTTTATCAAGAGATGTGCGGACGCTTCGCCAATTACCTGCCTTACGTGCCGGAGTCGGAGTTCCGCAGGCTCTTCCGGCTCCCGCCGCAGCTAGAACTTCCTCTTGAGCCTCCGCTCAAGCGCCGGTACAACATCGCGCCGCGCGACGAAGTCGCCGCCGTCCGCCTCTCGCCCCGGACGGGAGAGCGCGAGCTGGTCACGCTGCTGTGGTCTCTCGTCCCGCGCTGGACTCCCGACGCGCGAGACTTCCTCAAGAAGTTCGCCACCTTCAACGCGAAGTCCGAGACGGCGGCGGAGCGCGCGTCTTACAAGACGCCGCTGCGTAAGCAGCGGTGCCTGATCCTGGCGAACGGCTTTTTCGAGTGGAAGGACGAAGGCGGCAGGGGGAAAGTCCCGCACTTCATCCGCGTGCGCGACGAGGAGCTGTTCGCCTTCGCGGGTCTCTACGACGTCTGGGAGTCGCGCGACCGCGCCGAGCGGATCGAGTCATGCACGATCCTGCTCACCGAGCCGAACGACGTGGTCAGACCGATCCACGGCAACGCGATGCCCGTCATCTTGCGCCCCGCCGACTATGACGATTGGCTCGACCCGAAGCTCACCGATCCCGCCGATCTCACACACCTCTTGAAGCCCTACCCCGCCGCTCGGATGTACGCCTACCCGGTAAGCGCGGCAGTCGGCAACGTGCGGAACGACGACCCGCGCTGCGTAGAACCGCGTAAGTGAACTACACGGCAACTCCGTGAAACCCTCCCCCGCGCGCTTCTCTCATATCCATCGAGGCTTGGGGTGAGAATAATGCAACCTTTCGCCCGCCCCGCCGTCTTAACAGTTGTACCGGCGTCAAACCCACCACATTAGTCTCCCTGCCACCGGCGGGGGATAACCCTAAGAAGCCCACGTAAAGCTGAACTCCCGGCGACCGTCAAACGCCCGGAGGGGAGGTACGTATGAGGCTCGTGGGTTTCTGTCCGCTGACTCTCTTTCTCCTCGCCCTGCTCCCCGCGACTACCCCGGCTCAAGTCGAACGCGGCGGAAGCACGCCGGCGGCGCAAGCCGCGGCTTACTACCATCTGGGGGTGGAGCAGTACGGCGCGCACCTCTACGCGGATGCCGCCCGCGCGTTCGAGCGCGCCGTCGCCCTAGCGCCTGACGACGCGAAGGCGTACCGCGGCTTGGGTTCGGCGAAACTCGATCTGGGGCTGTACGACGAGGCGGCGGAGGCTCTGCGTCATGCCACCCGCCTCGACCCGGCGATGGCCGAAGCCCACCGCGAACTCGGCATCGCGTACTACCGCGCGGGGCAGAAGCTCGACGCCGTCGAGTCGCTCACGCGGGCGCTCGGGCTCAAGCCCGACTACGACAAGGCGTATAACGATCTGGGTCTCGTGTACGTGGAGCTGGGCAGGTACCGGGAGGCGTTCGAGGCGCTCGGGCACGCCATCCGCCTCAACCCCCGGCTCGCGGAGGCTTACAACAACCTCGGCTGCGGCTACTACAAGTCGGGGCGCTACGGGAAGGCGATAGAGGCTTACCGCCGGGCTATCGACATCAGGCCCGGTTACGCGAGCGCGCGGTTCAACCTCGGCGTGGCGTACCTCAGCCGGGGGAAGAAGGATGCGGCACTCGAACAGTACGCCGCCCTCAAGTCCGCAGACCCGGGCTTGGCGCGGCGGCTCTTCGGCGACGTGTACCGCGACATGCTGGTCGAGGCAGTCCGTAAGTAAGCCGCCCGGAAAGCAGCAGAACGATCTTCCAACTGAACGGCGGGGGCGAAGCTAACAACCGCCATCATCGGTAGGGTAGTTGACTATTAACACTTCTACCCGCCGCGCGACCGTTGACAGCCCGCCCCTTCTTGATCCATATACACGGCAGACTTATCAGCCAGACAGCAGGGCGCCGGGCTCCCGACCGACGTCGGAGGAGCCCATGCCCACGGAAGTCGTCCAGTTCTACGTCCCTTCGCACAACTTAACGCGCTGGTCGCGCCCCGTCTTCACCTGCCCGGTCTCAGCCGGCGACCCCCTCCCCGTCGTCGAGTACATCGACGGCAGGATCGATCTCAACAAGCACTTAATTAAGAACTACGCCGCGACCTACTTCGTCAGGGTCTCCGGCGACTCCATGATCGGCGCGGGCATCCACGACGGCGACATCTTAGTAGTGGATCGCTCGGCGGAAGCCTCGGACGGCAGGATCGTCGTCGCGCGCGTCAACGACGAGTTCTTAGTCAAGCGCCTCGTCGAGCGCGCCGGGCGCGTGCTGCTCGCGCCGGAGAACGACTCCTACAGCGAGCTCGAGATCAACGAGCACCACGAGTTCGAGATATGGGGCGTGGTCACGAGCGTCATCCACCCGGTATGAACGCCGTCGCGTTAGTTGACTGCAACAACTTCTACGTGAGCTGCGAGCGCGCCTTCGACCCGAAGCTCCGCAAGCGCCCCGTCGCCGTCCTCTCTAATAACGACGGCTGCGTGGTCGCACGCTCCGAGGAGGTCAAGGCGATGGGCGTGCGGATGGGCGAGCCGCTGTTTAAGGTCAGGCGGCTGCTCGAAGCCAGCGACGCGGCGATCTTCTCCTCGAACTATGAACTCTACGCGGACATGTCTTGGCGCGTGATGCAGACGCTCGAAGGCTTCTCTCGCGCCGTCGAGATATATTCACTCGACGAGGCTTTCCTTGATCTGTCTAGTCTGAGCGTCCGGGACTTGGCGGGCGTTTGCGCCGACGCCCGCGCGGACGTCCTCAAGTTCACCGGCATCCCCGTCTCGGTCGGCGTCGCCCCGACGAAGACGCTCGCCAAGCTGGCGAGCGACCGGGCGAAGCGAGAGCCGGGCGGCGTCGTCAACCTCGTCGGCTCAACTGATCTCGACGCGCTGCTCGAAGCCACACCCGTCAGGGACGTCTGGGGCGTCGGGCGCAAGACCGAGTACAAGCTCGGCACTTACGGCATCACGAACGCGCGGCAACTGCGCGACGCCGATCCGCGCTGGGCGCGCAAGGTCTTGACGGTCGTCGGCGCGCGCATCGTCGAGGAGTTGCGCGGTCACAGTTGCCAGCGGATAGAGCTCTGCCCGCCCGCGCGCAAGGCGATGTGCTGCTCGCGCACGTTCGGGCGGAAGATTACTGAGTTAGGGGAGTTGAAAGAGTCCGTCGGCTTCTTCGCCACGCGCGCCGCCGAGAGGATGAGGCGGCACAAGTTGACGGCGAAGGGCGTCACGGTCTTCATCGAGACCAACAGATTCAACGAAACCGAAGCCCAATACTCCAACAGCGCGACGGCGCGCTTAGCGTCTTACACGGGCGCGACGCACGAGCTGTTAAGGGTCGCGCTGCGGTGCTGCGAGGAGATTTACCGCGAGGGTTACGGCTACTACAAGGCGGGCGTGCTGCTCGCGCCGCTCGCGCCCGTCACGCCCGCGACGGCGAGGATGTTCGACGCAGAGGAGCACGATAAAGCCAGAAGGGTTATGCGCGCCGTGGACGCGATAAACGACCGTTGGGGTCAGGACGCGGTGCGGTTCGCCGTGAGCGGGTATGATAGGGAGTGGGAGCCGGTCTGTGAGAAGCGCAGCCCGCGGTTCACGACGCGGTGGGATGAGCTTGTTATAGCGAGGTGCGGAGAGGCGATGACGACTCGAAAAGAAAAGAAGGCAGATGTGGAGCTGACTCAGGAAGCAATCCTAGCTGGCTACAAGAAGCTGTTCTCCGGCGGGAAGGGCGTTCGCCGCTTTTCTCATTCGGGGTTGCGCTACGTGAAGCTCTCCGGCGACGCCGTGCTCGTCGAGCAGAACCCGCAGAAGGGGAGCGAGTGGGCGAGGCTCGCGCGCGCCGGTCACAGGGTAGCGTGGGCGATGCGCGAGGGCGAGTACCTGGCGCGCGTCGTTGACGGCGAGGTCGAGATGCTCGGCGGGCGCGGCGCCGAGTGAGAGGAGCAATCAATGACGCGCCAGACAAGGACACGGCGATCCGATTTATTCGACGCCCCCGGCGGCGCGAGGCGCGACGCGCCGAGACTCCCCGAAGGCTTCCGCTACGAGACCGAGTTGATCAGCCCGCGGGATGAAGGTGCGCTCGTCGCGCGCGTGCGCGAGCTGCCGTTCCGCGAGTTCGAGTTCCACGGCTACACCGGCAGGCGGCGCGTCGTCTCCTTCGGCTGGCGCTACGACTTCACCGGGCGCGGGCTACAGAAGGCGGACGCCATCCCCGACTACCTGCTCCCGCTGCGCGAGATCGCGGCGTCGTTCGCGGGCGTCGGGGCTGAGGAGTTCGCGCACGCGCTCGTCACCGAGTACGCGCGCGAAGCCGGGATCGGCTGGCACCGCGACAAGGCGGTCTTCGGCGAGACGGTCGGCGTCTCGCTCCTCTCGCCGTGCCTCTTCCGCATGAGGCGCGCGGTCGGCGGGAGGAGGTGGGAGCGAGCGAACTTGATTCTAGAGCCGCGCTCCGCCTACCTGTTGAGCGGCGCGGCGCGTGGCGAGTGGGAGCACAGCATCCCCGGGGCGGATGCGCTGCGCTATTCGATCACGTTCCGCACGTTGCGCAGCGGCTGACGTGCGCCTTTTTTTAGTGGCGAAAAACTCGGAAAAATGCGGAAGTGCAAAAGCATAAGCCCCCGGTTTTTGGCGGGAAAAACGACAGCCGAAAGAGCAAAATTGCACTCCTTTTTTAGTGACGGATGAGCGCGAAAAATAGAGCCCGCCCCGACTACGGCGAGGGGCTTAGATATAAGAGCCAGAGTCGGATAGAGTGCCCAGCAACGGGCACCCCATTTTTCGCCACCCGCGACGCGCGCGCCGGAGACGACTTTGCGTGATTCACGACTCACGGCGCGCGACCTCCTTCAATTCGGCGTAGCGCTCGACCGTCTCGCGCAGCGCCGGGCTGGTCTCGCGCAGGTACTTCGCCGGGTCCGCGTTGCGCAGGGCGAGCCGACTTATACACTCCGCCCGACCGGTGAAAGTGTGGTGAAACTTTGAGTCCCTTTCAGTCCAGACGCGCCCGCTTCGGAGAGCCGCGATCCGGCGATTTAGTTGCCGGTTACCTTCGCCCGTCTTACCCCGTCCCTACCCCGTCATGGTCGTGATGAAGCCGTGGCGGGCGATGCACGGTTTCACGCCCGACGATGAAACGGCGGGACGGCGGCGGAAGCTCTTCAGGCTTCCGCCGCCGTCTCGCTTCGGGCGAAGTTTTTTCCCGCCCGCCGCCGTCAGGCGAGAGGCGCGTGATTCAGCCCGCCGGTCGCCGCTTTCGCGCGGGCGACTGGGCGCGCCGCGGTTCTCGTCGCGCGGCGTCTGAGCGCCGGCATGCCCAGCAGCAGCGTCGGCACGAAGCACGCCGCGGCGACGCAGCTCCACACCACGGAGACCAAGCCGACCTCGCCCAGCGCCCTCACCGCCGGTATCGCCAGCAACGCCCGCGCCAGTACGAAGACCATCGCGAACGGGTAGCTGCGCGTCATCCACTCGCGGTGCTGCCCCGTGTCGCCGCGCGTGATCGCGTAGATGCCGAGCGCGGTCGTCAAAAGCCACCCGCACGACTGTATCGTCGCAGCCATCACGAGCGTCGGCGGACCGAGTATGATCGCGACCGGGATCGCGGCGGGCGCTGAGACGGCGACGCCGACCGCGTAGAGCCTGCCGAGCGAGCGGTGCAGCCGCGGGCTGCGCGCTCTCAGGCGCGCAGAGAACTGGAACGGCGCGAGCAGGAGCGCGAGCGCGCCCGCCGCGGCGTGCGGCAGCAGCAGCCACTTGACCGGCTCGACGTGCGCCCACACGGGCGAGCGCGAGTCGAGGAAAGGCGTCTCGTAAACGTAGAGCACGTAGAGCGTCATCAAGCCGAAGGCTGCCCAGAAGAAGTGCTTGGCTCTGACTGACATGGTTTGCCTCCTCCCAGCCGCGGGTGCGGCTTCATCCCGTCGGCGGCGGGAACGCCGCCTCCACCTTCATACGCGGGATGAGCGCGCGAAAAGGATCACCGCTTCTGATTTACAATCCGTCCGAGACGGACGGGGCCGCACGGTCGCAAGGCGCGCCGCCCGTTCTAGTCCGCGGCGTGATCTGGTAACCTTCAGCCGCTTCGGGAGGCGGCTTCACGCGCGTGTATGGCCCACGACGTTTTCATCAGCTACTCGACGAAGGACAAGGCGGCGGCTGACGCCGCGTGCGCCGCGCTCGAAGCCGAAGGGCTGCGCTGCTGGATCGCGCCGCGCGACATCACGCCCGGCACGGACTGGGGCGACGCAATCGTGCGCGCCATCTCGGCGAGCCGCGTGATGGTGCTCATCTTCTCCGACCACGCCAACCGCTCGCAGCAGATCAAGCGCGAGGTCAATCAGGCGATAGACAAAGAGCTGGCGATCATCCCGCTGCGCATCGAGAACGTGCTGCCCTCCGGCTCGCTCGAATACTACCTCGACACCACGCACTGGCTCGACGCGCTCACGCTGCCCCTCGAATACCACCTGAGCCGACTCGCCGAGACCGTCGAGCTGCTTCTGAACCGGAAGCAGGAACAGTCGGCGGACGTCCGCGACTCGGTTAGCGGGCGCGCGGGCAAGTCGCACGCCGCGCCGCGCCGAAGCAGATCGCGGCTCTGGCTCGGCGGCGCTGCGGTTCTCGCCCTGCTGGCGCTGCTCGCCGGCGCGTTCGCGATCAGAGAGTGGGGGGCGTCGAAAAAAGGTGAGAGACCGATGACCCGCGCGGAGATCGCGCAGGCTTACGGCAAGTCGGTCGTGCGGGTCAACGCGGCTTGGAGGCTGACCGACTCGTCCGGCAAACCGCTCTACCACGTCTACGTCCGCAACGTAGCCGACGGCGGCTCGCCGCTCGTCCCGAACGCGGGGAGCTACGTGCCGGCTTTCGTCACGGTCAACGACCGCGTCGAGCCGCTCCTGTCAGCCGTCAAAGGTCCCGCCGACGAGCCCGTCGGCGGGCGGAGCGTGGGTACGGGCTTCGTCGTCTCGACGGACGGCAAGGTGCTGACCGCCCGCCGTGTCGCCGCCCCGTGGACGGTCGCCTACCAGTTCCCCGACCGAGCCCGGAGCGGAATCTTACTAGCGCCGGATCGCAAGACGGCGGCGGGCGTCGCCGGGGCTCCGATGGACTGGGTTCCGGAGAAGACCGGCCAGCAGATCGTCGGCGGCGTGCGAGGCGTGTCCGACGAACTATCCGTGGTGTTCCCTCAGACGACGGCGCGCGTCCGCGTCCAGATGTATGAGTTGGCTCAGTCTCACGATCTCGCGCTGCTGCACGTCAGCCCCGCGGCGGCGGCGACGCCCCGAGTGGAGATTCACGACAATAACGAGACCGTCAAGGCGGGCGCCTCGGCGGTGGTCTTGAGCCACCCCGCGTCAGCCGCCCCGCGTCTGGTGATTAGCGAGTCGGGCGACAAGCAGGGCGCGGCGACCGAGGAGCTGCCGGAGCCGACCGTCGGCGTCGCGAACCTGACGCAGATTCCGCGCGGCACTTCCGTGGATAACGCGGGGACGCCCCGCCTCCAGCCGCTCGGGGACGTTTACGAGATCGCGGTCAGCGCGGCGGACGCCGGGAGCGACGGCGCGCCCGTCTTCGACGAACGCGGCGGCGTCATCGGAGTCCTCGAAGTGTCGCCGCAGGGCAACGCGGCGACCGCGTTCGTCATCCCGATCCGTTTCGCCCACGAGCTGTTTTAGCCGAGACCTGTGAGGGCGAACCCCCGCCCGCCTCTTCGTCTCCGAGTCCGATCTTCACGCGACGTTCCTTCTGCGCGCGTCGCCCTCGTCGCGCGCGCCAGCCGCCCGCGCGGTCGCCTGCGCACGCGCCGGGGTGTTGCGCGCGTCGTCTGCGCGCGCGAGCGCGCGTCGTCCGACGCCGCGCGACTTGAGGAGGTAGAAGCGGTGGCGCACGGGGTAGGCGAGGTTGCGCCAGCGCGAGAGCGGGCGCTCGTTGACGACCTCGAAGCCGTGGGAGGCGAAGACCGCCTGCCACTCGCGCTCGCGGCGGAAGCGGCAGCGACCCGTGCGCCCGCGCCACATCAGATCGTGCGTCCAGCACATGAAGCGATCCCAGAACGAGCCGGGGATGTCCTCATAGACGACGACGAGTCCGCCCGCGCGTAGAGCCCTACGCACTTCCGCGAGCACCGCGCGCAAGTCCTGCGCGTGGTGCAGGACGTAGCAGAGCAGCGCGGCGTCGAAAGAGTTATCGGGCAGGGGGAAGCGCCGACCGTCGTAACAGCAGTAGGCGATGCGCGCGCACGTCTCCCGCGTCACGTCAATGCCGACGACCTCCGCGCCGAGCAGCGCCTTGAGGTGGTGCGCGATGAAGCCGTTGCCGCAGCCCACGTCGAGCACGCGCGTGCGCCGCGGAATTACCTGCGCCACTTCGAGCGCCATGTCGTAAGCCTTGCCGACTTGCTTGCGCCGACGCCGCCTGCGCCCGCGCCTCTCGATGCCCCGCAGCAGTTCCATCATGTGCGAATAAGAGCCTCTGCGCGAATAAGAAACCGACGCGGGACGTGGCAAGTGCAGTGCCGCGCTCGCGCGCAGCGACGTTTCGGCGGAAACAGGCGCGTGCGTCGTCGAGCGGCGCAAGATTCCGGCGACTGGTGGCTGCAAGGAAAGCGCGACGAGTGGCTGCAAAGAAACCCGGACAGGTGTTGAAGGCGGCGAGGCGCAAAGCGCGACCATGAGGGAGGGCGAGGGGAAGCGATGAAGTCGGAACGATGAAAGAGCCGATCCCGTCGTCGCGGGATCGGCTCTTCACGTGCGCCCTTGCTGCTTCCTGTCAGCTCTGCGGCGCGTCGAAGCGGCGGCGGTAGTCCTCGCCCTCGATGTGGACGGTCTTGCACATCTCGAAGAGGCGCGAGCGCAGGCGCGAGCCGATGCGATCTTCCAGAGTCTCGTCCGAAGGGTTGCGCCGCGCGTCGAGGTAGTTGGTCGTGAAGATCGTCAGCTTGCGGTCGTTGTAGCGCGTGCCGATGATCTGCTGCATCGTGTCTCTGACCCAGTCGGTCGGCTTCGACGCGCCGAGTTCGTCCAAGACCAGCACTTCCGTCTGGTAGACGGGCGCGAGGACTTTCAACTCCGAAGTCTGCGAGACGGAGTTGTACGAGTCCTGAATCTCTTTCAAGAGCGCGCCGAACTCGTAGAAGAGGCACGGCACGCCCTGATCGATCAGCCCGCGCAGGATCGAGACGGAGATGTGCGTCTTCCCCACCCCGACGGGTCCCATGAAGAGCAAGCCCTGCTCGACCCTGCCCGCAAGATACCCGTCTAAAATCTTCGACGCCTCCGCCATCGCCCGCCATTGCGACTTCGAAGTCTTCAGATAATTCTGGAGCGTGCAGTGCGAGTAGCGGCGCGGGATGCGCGCGGCTTCGAGGAGTCTGCTTTGAGAATTCTCTTCGCGGCAGCGGCAGCGGCGCGCGCCGCGCCCCGCGACCACTTCCATGCCCGTGCCGTAGCAGTGCGGGCACGCGGGCGGCGCCTGCGTGTCGGCGGGCTCGCCCGCGGGCACGCGGTCGAACGGCAGCGCGGGAGTCGCGGCGTCGCGTTGCGGAACGACGGCGCGCAGCTGACTCTTCTTCGCGTTGTCTGAAGACATCCCGGACTACAATTCTAATGCGAGTGGGGTGACCCTTGGAAGAGAAACTTTCTGGAATGCGCTGACCGAACTTAGACGCGCGCCGGAAATTTTTTCTTTCAACCCTCCGGCGAGCGCGGCGGATTATAGCACCCGAAGAGTTGAGCGCAACTGTCTTTTTGACGCGCGACGAGACGGGAAATTTTTCCACAGGTGGAAAACTTTTCCGCCGAAAATTTTTTGCGTGCGACCGTTTTCGCGTGCGGAAGTTTCGTCAGAAGTTAGAGCGCGCGCAGAAGCGCGTCGAGGGCGAAGGCGATGACGACGAGAGCGACGAGCGAGAAGAGGAGGATGTGATGCCAGCGCGGCACGTAGCGGCGGCAGGCGCGGCACTTGAGACCGAAACCTTTGAGCGGTCTCGCGCAGTAGGGACACTTGGCAGGCATCGGCGGCAAAGAGGTCGGGCTTCCGCAGCGAGAATGCCACGACTCTCCAAACTTGAGCAAGAATAAAAGCCGCCGCGAGAAGAATAAAACCTCCCGCGGTCGAGAATCCGAACGCCGGCGTCTCGCCCTCGTCCGCCCGGCGCGCGCCGCTGTGGTATAGTCGTCCCCGGCAATCAAACATACTTCGGCTGACAACTCGGAGGTACGCGCGCGCCGCGTCCGCGCCGCAACCGGACGACGCTCGGCGCGCCCTCACGCAGATGAGCGTCTGGCAGGGACTCAAACGCAAGCTCGGCGTCGGCGCGCGCGCCGAGCGCCACGCGATCCGCGTCTTCCTCCTGGACGACGACCGCCTGCGCCACGAGTGGTTCGCCCGCCGCTTCAAGGGCGACGCGCTCGACACGGCGGTCGAGCCCGCGCGCGCCGTCGAGCTGCTCTCGTCGAACCACTACGACGCGATCTTCCTCGATCACGATCTGCTCCCGGAACACTACGAGTCGGACGAGCCGGACGACGAGCGCACGGGCTACGCCGTCGCCGCGTGGCTCGCCGCGCACACCGAAGCGCAGCACGGCGCGACCGTCATCGTCCACACCAGAAACGCCGACGGCGCGCTCCGCATGGTCGAGCTGATGCGCCGCGCGGGTCGCCCCGCCGAGCACGTCCCGTTCCAGTACCTCTCGCAGAAGATCAAGAACTACTGGCAGCGTTAAAGGATCGGAGGTTGAAGATGAAACTCGCCGCCCGCGCCGCTCTCGCCGTCGCCGCGCATCTCGCGCTCGTCGCCACCGGCTTCGCGCCCGTCGCCGCCCAGCAACAGTCCGGCTCGCCGCCCGCCCGGCAGCTCGCAGAGGCGAACCGTCTGTTGCAGCGCCCCGAAGTCGTCGCCGCCTTCGCGGACGTTGACAGATCGAGGGCGGCGATTCTGAAGGAGTGGACGCAGCTCACGGAGATCAACGCGCCGTCCGGTCACGAGCACGAGCGCGCTCTCGCCATCGAGCGAATCTTGCGCGGGCTGCATCTCGACGACGTGCACTTCGATCGCACGGGCAACCTCGTCGCCGTCCGATGCGGCACGCAGGGGCGACCGCGCGTCGTCTTCGACTCGCACATGGACACGGTCTTCCAGCCCGGCTTGCAGATCAAGGCGACCGTCAAAGGCGGCAGGATTTACGCGCCCGGCGTCGGCGACGACACGCGCAACGTCGAGGCGATGCTCTCGATGATCCGCGCGCTGAACGCCGCGAAGATCAAGACCAGGGGCGATCTCGTCTTCGTCTTCACCGTCGAGGAAGAGACGACGATGAAGGGCGCGCGCAACTACGTCGCCGACAACAAAGATCAGATCGATCAGTACGTCGCGCTCGACGGCGGCTACGAGGGCTTCACCTACGGCGGCATCGGCATCAACTGGTACCGCATACACTTCATCGGGCCCGGCGGGCACACGCGCTCGCGCACGCCGCCGTATTCTGCGACGCTCCCGCTCGCCCGCGCCGCCGCGCGCATCTACCAGTTGGAGGTGCCGCGCAACCCGTCTTCAAATCTGAACATCGGGATGCTCGGCGGCTCGGAGGTCGTCAACGCCAAGGCGTCCGACGCGTGGTTCTCGCTCGACCTGCGCTCGACGAGCAACGAGGTGATCGCCGATCTCGAATCGAAGGTGAAGGCGATTGTTAACGAGGAGGCGAAGCGTGAAGGGATGACCGTGAAGATCGACGTGATCTCCGCGTCGCCCTCGGCGCAGATTCCCGGACACCGCGACTCATTGCTCGTGCAGATGGCGGAGGCGGTGCATCTGGCGATGGGCTTCCAGAACCCGCCGATCACGATGACCGGCTCGAACAACTCGAGCGCCGCGCTGCTCGCCGGAGTCTCCTCGATCTCTACCGGCGCCGGCCCCTGCGAAGACTCGCACGCCGTCACCGAGAACTGCGAGATCGAGCCGCTCTACAAAGGCATCAAGAAGCTGGTGCTACTCGGCGTCGCGCTCGCGCAGATGAGCGACTGAACAAGGATGAAGGATGAGGGGTGAGGGATGAGAGGGGAGCTGATCGCGTGTCGGCCTTCCTTTCATCCTTCATCCCTCATCCTTTCCCGCCCTCCCCGACGGTCGGGTTTCCGCCTTACCCTCACTCCTTCTTGTCCGCCTCCGGCTCTTTCATCGCCGCGGTCTCGCCGCGCAAGTGTTCGGAGGGCGCGAGCCCGGCTTCGGCGAAGAGTATCTCGGAGTTGATCTCGCCGCCGACGAGGATCGCGGCGCCCGTCAGGTAGAACCAGAGCATGAGGATGATGACCGCGCCGAGCGCGCCGTAGGTCGCGCTGTACGAGTTGAAGAAGTGCAGGTAGAGCCGGAACGCGAAGGAGACCAGCAGCCAGAGCGCGACACCGACGCACGTGCCGGGCGCGATCCACTGCCAGCGGCGCACGCGCACGTCGGGCGCGAAGTAGTAGAGGATGGCGAAGGCGAGCAGGACGAAGAGCAGGACGACGATCCACTGCAAGACCTTCCACGACGCGACGAAGACCGCGCCGAAGCTCCAGCGCGCGGCGATCCAGTGCGCGAGGCCGCCGCCGAAGAGGACGAGCACGAGCGCCGACATGATCAGGATCGAGAGGACGACGGTGAGCACGACCGCCGTGAGCCGCGACTTCCACCACGCGCGCGTCTCGCGCACCTCGTAGGCGACGTTGAGCGCTTCGGTCAGAGCGCCCATGCCGTTCGAGGCAGCCCAGAGCGTGGCGAGGATGCCGAAGGAGAGCTTGCCGCCGCCCGCGTGCTCCCGGACTTCGTTGACGGTCTTGAAGATGAGACTGCTCGCGTCCGCCGGGATGACCGTGGCGAGGATGCGGAGCAGCTCTTCGCGCAGCTCTGTGCCGGTCTCGGCGAGGTAGCCGAGGAGCGTCGTCAGAAAAAGCAGGAGCGGGAAGAGCGCGAGCAGGAAGTAGTAGGAGAGCTTCGCGGAGTTGCCGAAGATGTCGTCTTCCGTGGTCTGACCCCAGACGCGCTTCGCCAACCCCGCCCAACTCAGACCGCCGAGCTTCCAGGATGAAAGCATCGTCCCCCCTTTATTCGTCCGACACGCGCAGTCGTCGCAGCCGACTTGAGATCAGCTGATCCGTCGGTCACTTGACCATCGTGCCCGTGCGGCTCCAGCGCGTGTTGCGGATGAAGTCTATGACGTAGGGGAACTGCATCGGCTTGCTCTCGTCGTAAGACCAGTAGACGAACATCGCGCGCCCGACGACGACCGCGCGCGGGACGAAGCCCCAGTAGCGGCTGTCGGCGCTGTTGTCGCGGTTGTCGCCCATGACGAAATAGCTGTCCGCGGGGACGGTGATGACGCGCTGTCCGCCCGTCAGCTCGTAGATCGGGTAGGGGTATTCGGTCTCGCCGCGCGCGGCGGCGCGACGGGTCGCCGCGCCGTAATAGACGGTGTACGCGCCCTCGCCCGACGGCGGCGGGTTCGACTCGGCTTGCAGCGGCAGGTTCTGTTCGAGGACGTTCAGCGTGCGCGGATCGTCGTTGAAGTTCTCGGCGGTGACGATGTGTTCGGGCAACTCCTGCCCGTTGACGACGACCTTCGTACCTTTCAGCTCGACGCGGTCGCCGGGCAGACCGATGACGCGCTTGACGTAGTTGTTCAGGTAGGGGCGGTTGGTCGGGTCGTTCGGATCGCCCGTCCAGCTCGTCTGCGAGCCGGGGTACTTGAAGACGATGATGTCGCCGCGGCGGATGTCGCGCATCGGCAAAAAAGGCAGGGGCGGTCCCGGCGCGAAGATGAACTTGTTGACGAGCAGGTGATCGCCGATGGTGATCGTGTTCTGCATCGAGCCCGTGGGGACTTTGACCGCCTGCACGACGAACGTCATGCCGAAGAACGCCATGATCGCCGTCACCACCAGCGACTCGAAATACTCGCGCCACACGCTGCGCGGCGGACCCGGCTGCGCCTTCTTCTTCTCCGCAGCCTTCGCGCCGTCCTTCTCCGCCGCGCGCGCGCCTTCAGCCTTCGCGCTCTCCGCGCGCGCGGGCGGCTCCTCGATGACAGTTGACTTCGCGTCGTTTCCCATGTCCCTCAATCGTAGATACGCGCCGCGCGGCGGTCAAGTATGCAAACGACGAAGTCGGAACGATGAACGACGGAGTAAGACCAAGGAGTCTCCAGTTCCTCGTTCCGCGCTCATCCTTCGTCGTTTCCGCGCCCTGCGCGACAAATCTCGCGCGAGCGGTCGCCCGCGTAGTCCCACGCGGAGAAGCGATCTTGTTCGTCGTCCGGGACGACGTAGGCGTCCGTGCCGTAGCGCCTGTAGCTCAGGCAGAGCGACTCGGCTGACATGCCGGGGCGGTACATCGCTCGGAGATCGGAGTCAACGATCATGCGCGCCGCGGCGAGCGCCTCCTCGCGCGTCTCGTACTCGCCGTGCCGGCGGCGCGCGCCCTCGTCCATGTAGTGCTCGTTCTCTTCTGTGAAGACGAAGTAGCTCATGGCGCTTCGCCCGCCGCCTCCGCTTCCAGGTGTTCGAGCGCGCGGCGCGCCGACTCCATCTCGGCGGCTTTGATCGTCGTGCCCGTGCCCTTCACGGTCATCTCGTTCCAGCGAACCTCGACGTGGAACGTGCGGTCGTGCGGCGGACCTTCGGTCGAGATCAGCTCGTAGGTCGGCGTCACGCGGCAAGCCGCCTGCACGCGCTCCTGGAGCATCGTCTTGTAGTCGGCGGCGGCTGCCGACTCCGGCGTCGCCTCGCCGAGTTGATCCTCGAGAGCGCGGAGCACGAAGTCGGTCGCCGCCTTGAAGCCGCCGTCTAAATAGATCGCGCCGAGCAGCGCCTCGAAGGAGTCCGCGAGCAGCGTCTGCTTGTTTCGCCCGCCCGTCTTCTCCTCGCCGTGCCCCAATCGGATGAACCCGCCGATGCCGAGCCGCGACGAAACCTCGGCGAGCGTCTGCGTGCTCACGAGCTGGTGCTTCATGCGCGAGAGATCGCCCTCGGTCAGATCATGGTGCCCGCGGAACAGGTGCTCCGCGACGACGAGACCGAGCACCGAGTCGCCCAGGAATTCCAGCGCCTCGTTGTGCAGCGCGCGGGCGCGCTCCTCCTCGCCGGGTCCGACCTGCTCGTGCGCCCAGGAGCGGTGCGTGACGGCGCGCTCGAAGAGCCCGCGGTCGCGGAACTCGTAGCCGAGCCTGCGCTCAAGCTGGGCGAGCGGCGGCGCGTCTTGTTCGGAAGTCACGGCGGAGATTGTAAAGGCAAAGGCGGGAAAGACGGAAGGAAAACGATGAAGCGGAATTATGAATGATGAATGAAGACAAGCCCCCTTGCCTTCCATTCATCATTCATCATTTGATTTCAGGCAGCGGCTTCGAGACCGCCGACGCGATGAGCGCGTCGAGACCTTCGGTCGAGCCGTCGTGGCGGAATTTGTAGAAGCGCGTCAGCTCGCCCGTCCAGCGGCGCTGCGGCTCGGCGTACTTCGCGTCGTCGCCGGAGAGCGCGACGGCGCGCGCGTAGGCGTCAATGATGCGATCAACGACGGCGTTGACCCGCTCCAGCGCGGCGCGGCTCTCGTCGGTCGGGTCTTTCCCGGCGAAGCGCTCCTGATAGTCCTGCGAGAGCGGGTCGTACTGGCTGGCGACGTAGGAGGCGGCGAGGCGCGAGTAGATGACGGGCTCGCGTCGCAGCGTCGAGTCGAACGAAAGCGCCCTGAGGAAGAGGCGTGACGAGGCTGCCGGATCGTCTTTGAAGGTCAGTTCGCCGACGACGAAGTTCAGGTAGGCGAGCGCGTCGTCCTTGTCAACGAACGGCTGCCAGTCGGTCGGCTTCGCGCCGGACTCGATCAATGATTGGGCGCGCCGCGCGTAGGCGAGCGCGTCGGCGGAGTGCGTGTCGTCGCCCTTGGCGGAGGCGAGGTATCCGGCGTAGGCGAGGTGGACGAGCGTCCTGAGATCGTCGGGCTCGCCGCGGAGGATGCGCGCGCCGACGGCGTACAGCTCGCCGAAGCGTTGCGACTTGAAGAGGCGCTGGAACTCGAGCCCGCGCGCGGCTTTGTCGTAAGCCTCGATCCACGGGCGGACGTAGCGCGCGTACTCGTCCGCGGGGTACTTGGCGAGGTACTCGCGCCCCGCGTCGAAGGCGACCTGCTGGTTCGTGTTGATGTTCGAGCGCCAGCGCTCGTAGAGTTCCGCCTGCGCCTGCGTGATCTGCGGGGTCGGCGAGGGCTGCTGCGCGCGCGCGGGGTCGGCGCAGGCGAAGAGGGCGGAGGCGGCGGACAAAAGCAAAAGGGCGCAGGGCGGCAGCGCGGCGACGACTGACGAGAGCGCGGAGGCGACGGGCGCGCGGGTGCGACGTGCGCGCGTTCGTGATTCACAGTTGCTGAACAAGGCGGGCTTCCTCAGGCTTTACGCTCGGCGAAAAAGCGTTCGGCTCTAAGATGCCAACCGCCCGCGCGGTTCGTCAAGCCGCAGGCGCGCGTGGCAAAGAGAAACGCCGGGCGCGTCCGCTGCGCGACGCGAGCCCGGCGTTGCTCGGTTCGTGACGAACCGCCCTCTGACGATCAGTGGTAGCGGGAGACGGGCGGCTTCTTGGAAGGCGCGGGCGTCTTCGCGGGCGTCGTCGTCGTGGTCGTCGGCTTGGTCGCGTTCGTCGTCGGCATCGCGGGGTTGGCGACGGGCGCGGCGGTCGGCGTGTTCGTCGTGCCGTTGGTCGTCGTCGCGCCCTCGCCCGGCGCGGGCGTCGCCGGGAGCGTCGTGATCGGCTCGCTCACCGTGTAGGGCGTGTTCTTGATCCCGGCGACGTAAGCGTCGAGACCGTCGGTCTTGTTGTCGTGGCGCGACTTGTAAAGCTCCGTCAGGTGCTTCATCACGTCAGCCTTCGCCGTCGCGTCGGTCGTGTAGGCGGCTTGGCGCGCGTAGGCGTCAATCGCCTGATCAAGGACGCGGTTGAAGTTGGCGAGCACCAGCTTGGCGGGCACGAGTTTGCTCTCGTCGGTCTCGGTCGCGGGGATCGCCGCGATCATCGCCTTGTACTGCTCGAGCAACTGCGCAGCCTGCTTCTCGTAAAGGAAGCCGAGGTTCCCGTAAAGGTTCGACGCTTCCTTCGCCTTGGTGCTGCCCTGCGCGACCGTGACCAGGCGTTTCATGGCGTCGTCCGCGTTGGTCGCGGCTTCGAGCGAGCCGATCTCAAGGTTGAGCGACGCGACGGCTTCGTCCTTGCTGGAGAACGGGGCGTAGCTCACCGCGCCGCTCGCGTCTTTCGGCTCCTGCCCGCTCTGGATCAGATCGAAAGCCTTGTTCGCGTAGTTGAGCGCGTCGTTCGCAGTCGCGGCGGGGTTCTTGGTGCCGAGCCCCTGGTAGTTGCCCCACGCGGCGAGCAGCGCGATGGCGGTGTCGTTCTGGTTAGAGGCGAGGAGCTGCGTCGCGGAGCTGTTGACCTTCGCCCAATCCTTCGCGTTGTAGGCGGCGTAGAAGTCGTTGCGGAGCTTGACGCCGCCGACAGCCTGCGCGTAGGCGTCGTGGAACTTTTTGACGGAAGCCGTGTAGTTGTCGGTGCAGCTCCCGTACTTGTCGAGGTACTGCTTGGCGATGTCGAAGGCTTTCGCCTGATCGCTCTTCTTCAGGTTGTAATACTGTGTGTAGAGATCGTTCTTCTCTTGCGCGTCGCAGGGACCGGCGGCGGGCGAAGCGGCGGGGTCTTGCGCGAAGGCGGGCAGCGCGAAGACGGTCGCGAGTGCAGCCAGCATCAGAAGTCGGCTCAGGGTTCTCATCGTTCGTTCAACTCCTCCGAGGGAATCTTCTTCGGTTTCCATTCGCTCCGTCTGTGGGGGCTCGCGTCTCACGCGTCCAAGCGTCGCGACGCAATTCAGATGCGCCCGCGGAGTCGCCAGTTGCCGACCTGACGCGCGCTTCCGGCGTCACCTTCGCGCGGGCGTGGGGAGTGTCACGCCGATAGAATTTCCGGGGAACGAGGCACCACTTGGAACGCCCGTGATACTGCAACATGCCGCGAAGGCG
>JAIVGV010000137.1 GCA_020201365.1 Acidobacteriota bacterium | reverse complement strand
GGTTAGGGGATAGGGGTTGGGGAAAGCAATTCTCCAACCTTTCTCTTCCCTAACCCCCAGCCTCCAACCCCTAACCCCTTATGCTTGAGTACGCGGAGCCTGTCACCAAACTCATTGACGAGTTCAAGCGCCTGCCGGGCGTGGGGCAGAAGAGCGCGCAACGCCTCGCCTTTCACGTCTTAAAGATGTCGGAGGCTGACGTGGAGCGCTTCGTCGCGGCGCTCGAAGAGGTGAAGCGCAAGATCGTCTTCTGCTCGATCTGCAACAACCTGACGGACGTTGACCCTTGTCGCTTCTGCGCCTCGACCTCGCGCGACCGCTCGATGATCTGCGTCGTCGAGGAGCCGCACAACCTCGTCTCGGTCGAGAAGACGCGCAGCTACAACGGTCTCTACCACGTGCTGCACGGCTCGCTCTCGCCTTTGCGCGGGATGAGCCCGGAAGACTTGAAGCTCGCGAACCTGCTGCCGCGCCTGCGCCCCGAAAATAACGAGGGCGTCGAGGTGCGCGAAGTCATCCTCGCCACCAACCCCAACACCGAAGGCGAGGCGACCGCCAGCTACATCAGCCGCCTCCTCAAACCCCTGGGCGTGCGCGTCACACGCATCGCCATGGGGATGCCCGTCGGCTCAGACCTCGAATACGTTGACGAGGTGACGATGGACAAGGCGCTCGCCAACAGGCACGAGATTTAGGAAAGACGCGGGGACACGGAGACGCGGCGACGCGGAGAAAAAACATTTCTCCCCGCGTCGCCGCGTCGCTTTGTCTCCGTGTCTTGATGTCCCCGCGCCGCCGCGCCCGCGCGTCCCCGCGTCGCTCTTCAGAAGCGGACGTGCTCGACCGGCGCGCCCGACTTGCAGTCGGCGCAGTCGTCGCCCGTGTCGTAGAACTTGGCGTCGAACTCGACGAGCGACTTGATGGGGATGTCCTCGGCGATCTGATCGGGCGCGCTCTTAAAGCGGACGATCGTGCCGCAGCCGATCACCTTCGCGCCCAACTCCTCGACGAGCCTGACGGTCTCCTGGATCGCGTCGCCGCTGCGGATGATGTCGTCCACGATGACGCAGGGGTTGACCTCGCCCTTCTGGACGTACTGCCGGAACATGCGCTTGCCTTCCTCGCGCTCCGCCCAGTAGATCTGCTCCGCGCTCAGCGCCTCGCGCACGCCGAAGGCGACGGGGATGCCGCCCGGACCGGGCGAGATGATCGCGATCTTGGGGAGCGCGCTCGAAATCTCCTTCTCGATGCGAAGCAGGCGCGAGAGCGCGACGGCGAGCACGCGCGCCGTGTCGTAGTAGCGGAAGGCGAGCGGCATCTGGAAGTAGTGCGGCGTGTGCTTGCCCGAAGGATAGACGAAGTGACCCTCGCGGAACGCGCCCGTCCGCTTCAGGATGCCCATGACCTCGTCCGACGACGGAATGAGTTGCACCATCGGTCAGTCTCCAAGAAGAAGGATGAGGGATGAAGGACGAAGGATGAAAGAAGACGCGGAAGCCGACTCCGGCTCGCCGCCCTTCACCCTTGCAGTCTTCATCCTTGTCGTGCGCGCGACAGCATATCACTACTCGCCCGCGGCGCGCCCGTTTTCGAGCGCGCGCTCAATCAGCCGGCGCTGATCGCGCGACAACTGCGGCGGGAGCTGATCGCGCCCGAACCACTCGGCGCGCCGCACCTCGCCGCTCGCCGGTCGCGCCGCCGCCCCTTCTCTCGCGCGGACGAGGAACAACAGCTCGACCTGCTGCGTCGGCTTGAGCGTCCGCGCCGAAACCAGCCGCACGTCGGCGGCTTCGAGCCCGACCTCCTCGCGCAGCTCCCGTCGCAAAGCGTCTTCCGGCTGCTCGCCGCGCTCGACGAAGCCGCCCGGAATCCCCCAGCCGCTGCCCGCGCGGAAGACGTGCTGCAACAAGAGGATTCGATCCCGATCGTCGAGCACGACCGCGCCCGCCGTCACCGTGAAGCGCGGCTGCGTCAGCCACACGCCCGCCCGCCTCACGCGCGCGGGCATCGCGCGCCACATCCTCGCCAGCAAGTCTCTCGGCATCAGACGCGCATGATAGATCAAAACGGGTGACGGGTGACGGGTGACGGGTAAAATCCTTTCTTCTTCCCTGTCACCTGTTACCGTTTACCTGTCGCCGCTTTTCTGTTGTATGATTGCCGCAAGTTGACGACAGTCTTTCCGGTAGTTCATCCGCCAGCCGTCACAGTAAGGATCGGAAGAGGTTCGAAAACGCCGATGTCAACGAACGAGATCGCAGCCTCGAAGACGAACGCGCCGCCGGTGGCGAAGGAAGCGCCGACCGAGCAGCAGGCGTCGCAGGCGGGCGCGCCCAAGCGCTTCGCCAAGGGGCAGACCGTCTGCAACGAGAAGAACGAGAAGGGCAAGCTCTGCAACGGTCACCTCAAGCAGGTGACGCCCGTGGGCGAGGACGCGCTCGTGCACCTGCGCGGCGAGGACGTGCTCTACAAGTGCCAGACCTGCGGCGCGCTCTACGCGGGACCGCCCCTCGGTCACCTGCGCGACCCGCGCAAGCAGTCGCGCTTCGTCGAGCGCGAGCTGGTCGAGATACTCGAAGCCGCGGGCGGCACGCTCCCCGCGATCAAGAAGAACGAGCGCGGCGTCTATGTGCTGGCGAGCGAAGCCGGACACGGACACGCGCCCGCGAAGCCCGCCGCGACAGGTGCGACTCCCGCCGCCGCGCCGAAGGCGACTGCGCCAGCGCCCGCCGCGAAGCCAGCCGAGCCGGAAGAGACGCCGGAGCAGAAGCGCGAGCGTAAAAAAGCGGAAGCCGCCGCGCGTCGCGCGAGCGCCGTGCCGATCCCCGGCGCGTCGGGTCCGCCGCCCGGCGTCGCCGAAACGCCCGAACAGAAGGCTGCGCGACTCAAGGCGGTCGTCGAAGAGGCGAAGCGACGCAAAGCCGCCGCCGCGACCGAAGCGGCCGTGCCGTCCGACATCCCGCCGTCGGTCGCGCCGCCGCCCGCGCCGACATCCGGCACAGACTCTTCACCTGCGGCGGACGCGCACCGCCCCGCAGCCGAAGCGCAAGCCGCGACGGGCGCAGCCTCCGCCGCGCCTCTGAGTCCGGCAGCCGCGACCGCCTCGCCCGCCGCCGGAGCCGAAACAGTCGCAGACCTCGGCACGGACGCTTCCACGGAACTCACGCCCGGCGCGCCGCCCGCAGGCGCGAAAGCGAAGGGCTCGCACACGGGATTCAAGCCGCCCGCCGAACTCGCCACCGCGCCGCCCGGCGAGACGCCCGAAGAGAAGATCGCGCGCCTCAAGCGACTCGTCGAAGAGGCGAAGCGCGCCGCAGGCAAGCTGTGACGAACGCGAGCGGCGGACGAAACGACAACGCGAGATAAAACGGAAGCGCGTGCTAGTGACAATCACTAGCACGCGCTTCAAAATTTTCGCCGTCTCGTTTGGTCGGCGTTGTTTTCGTTCCTTAACGAACGTTCACATCTCGCGTACCGTCAACCCTTCGCGCGCGAAATGCCAGTCGAGCATCCGCACGTCCTCCTCCCCGCCGAGCGCGCGCTCCACGTCGGCGCGGCGACCTTCCTCGCACAGAAACGCGATGCAGCCGCCCCCGCCCGCGCCGCAGACCTTGGCGGCTTCGGCTCCGTTCGCCAGAGCCTTCTCGACGAGCGCGTCCATGCGCGGCGTCGTGATGTTGGGCGCGAGTTGTTTGCGGTCGGGGTAGGCGTCCCGCATCGTGGCGGCGACCTCGCGCCAGTCGTTTGACAGAAGCGCGGCGCGCATCCTGAGCGCGGAGTCGCGTATGCGCTCGAAGCGTTGGAAGATTTCGGGGTCGCCGTCTATGTGCGTCTTGAACATCTCCCAGTTGTTGATGCCCGAGAGGCGCGGCTCGCCCGTGTAGCAGACGGCGATGCGGCGCTCGAACTCTCCGGCGTCAACGCGCAACTCCTCGCGCTCGATGCCGTCGGCGCGCAGGTGGAGGCAGTTCGCGCCGCCGTACTGCGCGGCGTAGTAGTCCTGAAATCCGGCGGGCACGCGGATCACCGCGGTCTCGACGTTCGCCGCAATCGTGATGAACTTGCGCGGCTCGTAACGGTCGCCGACGAGACGGTTCAAAGCGCCGATGCACGCAATCGCCAGCGCGCTCGAGCCTCCGAGCCCCGCCCCGGCGGGAGCCTGCGACTCGGCGACGAGGCGGAAGCCGACGGTCGGCTGGAAGAAGTGGACGAGCTTCGAGATCAGCTCCAGGCGCTCCTCGCGCGCGAGGTCTGCGATCCTCTCCAGGCTCGTCTCGAAGGAGACGTTGCGGTCACGCGACTCCAGGATCACGCGGTCGTCCGAGAGCGTCTCGACGCGGCAGGAGGCGCGCAGCGAGACGGCGAAGTTGACGGTCGCCGCGCGGGGGTGGAACAGGTAGAGGGGCCAGATGTCAATCGTCCCCCCGGCGATGTCAACCCGGCTCGGCGCTGTGGACTCGATGATCATAAAAGCAAGGGACGAGGCGGAGGGATGAGGGATGAAAGAAACGCCTCATCCCGTCTGATTCATCCCTCATCCCTCATCCTTCATCCCTTCTCTCAGTCTCCGTCTTTCCCCGCCGCGCGTCGCTTCGCCTGCGGCGGCGTCTCCTTGTGTCGGCGCGCGAGCGGGGCGGGCAGGTGCTCCCTGATCTCCTCGCCGAGCACCTTGAGCTTCGCCTCCGCCGCGTGCTCGAACTCCTGGACGCGCTCCGGGTCGGCCTCCTCGACGCGCGGCGAGAGCCAGTAGCGCTCCGCCAGGTAGAAGGCGGCGACGCCGACGACGACGATGACGAGCAGGAACTTGCCGAGCCGGTTGAAGTCGCCGATGAAGCGCGTGATGATCGTGTGGAAGAAGTAGCCCGCGCCGCTCAACAGCGAGACCCACGCGAGGCAGCTCACGGTCGAGACGGGCAAAAAGCGCGTGTAGCGCATCTTCGCCACGCCGTAGAAGACGCAGCAGGCGGTGCGCATCCCGTAAACGTACTTCGAGAAGAAGATCGAGAGCGCGCCGAATTTGCGCGTGAGCCGCTCGATGCGCGGTCGCGCCGCGCGGTAGAATTTCCGCTCGCGCACGCCCGAACGGAACCCGCGCCCCATCGCGTAGGCGATCTGATCGCCGACGACGCCGCCCGCCGTCCCGGCGCCGAGCACCTTCACAAAGCTGTAGTCGCCGAAGTAGGCGCCGTGCGCGAGCACCCCGGCGAGCAGCAGCGTCACGTCGCCCTCGATCATCGCGAGGAAGAAGATGGCGTAGAGCCCGTACTGCCCGACGAGGTCGAAGAAGAATTGCTGCATGGCGGAGTACTGAGTACTGAGAACTGAGAACTGAGTACTGAGTACTG
>JAIVGV010000413.1 GCA_020201365.1 Acidobacteriota bacterium | reverse complement strand
CGCAAAACGTCCGCGTCGCGCGTCTCCGGCAGGAGGCGGTTGAAGAACTCGATGTACGACGGGTGGAAGTTGTGATCGAACTCGTCGAAACACGGGTGATGAAGAATCAGCACGCCGCCTTTCTTCAGGAGAGGCTTGTTGCGATAGAAGTTGAAGTGGTAGCCGAGCGCCATCACCTGCACGAGCAGCGGATTGAGAACCGAATAGACGTTGTACGGCGAGATGTCCGGGATGCCCGTGATGAGGATGTCGCACTGGCCGTTGACGGGGATCGTGTACTGCTCGAAGTTCTTTGCGAGAATCTTCGCGTGCGTCGGCTCGGTCTTGCCGGCGTGGCAGGCGATCATCTCGTAGGCGGCGGGGAACTGGTGCAGTAGCTTCCGTCGCGCGGCGCGCGGCAGAGCGCCCATCGAGCGGCGCATCGCTTCGTACTTAAGACGATCCATCGCGGAGAACTCGTCTTCGTTCTTCAACAGAAAATCGAGATCGCTGCCGTAGATGCGATTGTTCAGCGCCGTCTCGATGTGGAAGACGTTCATGTGCTGGTCAACGAGCTTACCCAAGCGCACGACCTTGTTGTTCAGCTCGGAACTCGCCGGGTCCATGTAGCTGTTCGACTCGCGGATGGTCTGCGGCTCGTGGTGCGCGCGCAAAGATTCGTAGTCGCAGAGGCCCACGGCGACGGACTTGTGCCCGCCGTCCATCGGGACGAGATTGATGTTGCAATAGATGACGAGGTCGCTCTCGGCGCAGCGGCGGTTGATGCGAAGCGGCTCTTTGTGGCGCGTCTCGCCGAGGACGACGAGACCGTCCGGGTCTTCGGCGTCGTGGTTGTAGTAACGGCCGGGGTGGAACTCGTCGAAGATTTTCGCGCCGACCATGCGCTTCATCTCCCACTCGGTCATCTTCCGGTGCAGAGAGTTGGCGATGATGATGTGCACGTCGTCAACGCCGTTGGCGGCGAGCAGATCGAGGACGACTTCGAGCATCGTCTGCCGCACGTCGGGCGTCTTCATCGGCGGCAAGGGGAGTGAGATGTCGTCAACCGCGATGGTCACCTTCATGCCGGGCTCTAGCTGCGCGTAGAGCGGCTCGGTGTCGTGCGGGTGGTTGACGGCGTAGCGGATCGCCGCCTCGCGGTTCGGCAAGCCCTTGATCGCGGGCTTCGGGTAGATGACGCGCGTGCCGATGGGCAAATCTTCCAAGATGAAGTCTTCGCCGGACGGGATGATGCGCGGCGCGCTGTCGCGGTCGATATAGACGACCGACTCGTGGACTTTGCGTCGTAGTTGTAAGCTCATCTTTTTAAGCGATGAGTGATGAGTAAGTGAACGATGAGTAGGCGACGGCTTGTCACCGATTACACATCACCCATCACTCATCACTTCAAATTCAGTACGGGCCAGTCGTGGTGCAGCGCCGTCTGTCTCAGTCTCATGTCGGGGTTGACCGCCGCCGGGTGCCCGACGATGGAGAGCATGGGGAGATCGCTCATGCTGTCCGAATAAGCGAAAGACTCGCTCAAGCTTATGCCTTCGCGTTCGGCGAAATTGCGAATCCAAGACGCCTTCGTCGCGGCGGCGAGCACGGGCGGCAAGAGTCGCCCGGTGGCGACGCCGTTGACGAACTCCAGGCGGTTGCAGGCGTAGTCCGTGATGCCGAGGTAGCGCATCAGCGGCTCGACCGACATGTCGAGCGCGCCGGTGACGACGATCTGTCGCAAGCCGAGGCTGCGGGATTTTTCGATCAGCTCGAAAGCGCCGGGGAAGACGGCGGGCTTCAGGACCTCCTCGAACAGCTCTTCGGCGAAGTAGCGGAGGCGATCTTGCGACTCGCCCTTGTAGCGCTTGAAGAAGAGATCGTTGAAGACCTTGCGGCTGTATTGATCCGTGACCGCGAAGAGCGGCAGGCTCATCACGGTCGCCGTCGTCTTCTTCAAACTCTTCCAGAGTCCCTGCTGGTTGCGCGAGTAGAAATTGAGCGTGTGCACGAGGTTCGTGCTGACGAGCGTGCCTTCGAGATCGTAGAAAGCGGCTGCTGCCAAGTCTCTAGCTCCACGGAAGACCGCCGGATCGTCGGTCGCGAATCGCGTCGCTGCGGTGTCACCCTGTTGAATTGGTTGCGGGCGAGAAAGTGTAACCCATCCGCGGGGAATTATACAGTTTTCAGTTTTGAGATTTCAGTCGGCGAAGGACGCTTAACCTCGTAGTTGAGCGAGTGGACGACGACCTGCGCGCCGGGCTGAGACTGCGGGTGCGCGGCGAGCCACGCGGCGACGGCGTAGCCGGTGCGCTCGTCGTCGCGCACGTCCGAGAAGTAGTGCTCTTCGGTGAGATCGTGATCGAGCAGGATCAGATCGTAGTGGCGCTCGGCGAGCCACGCGGTCGCCTGCGCCACGTCGCACGTCACGTCGAGCTCTCGATCCGGCAGGCGGCTGCGGAACCACTGGCAGCGCGTCTCGTCGTCTTCGACGATCAAGACTCTGCGGCTCGAAGCTGATCCGGCGCGTGTCATAAAAACGTGATGCCGAAGGTATAATACCGCCCCGTGAAGATCGCAACCTGGAACGTGAACTCGATCATCGCGCGCCAGCCCGTCGTCCTGAAATGGCTCGCGAAGGAGAAGCCGGACGTGCTCTGTTTGCAGGAGACGAAGTGCACGAACGAGAAGTTCCCGCGCGAGGGGTTTGAGAAACTCGGCTACGCGGTCGAAGCGCACGGGCAGCCGACCTACAACGGCGTCGCGATCCTCTCGCGCAAAAAATGCGCGGACGTGCGGCGCGGCTTCCCGGAAGTCGAAGACCCTTCGCACGCGCGACTGATCGCGGCGACGGTGGGCGGCGTGCGCGTCGTCAACATCTACGTGCCGAACGGTCAGTCGGTCGGATCAGAAAAATTCAAGTTCAAGCTCGAATGGCTGCGCCGCCTGCGGGAGTTCTTCGACGAGCACTACTGGGCGGACGACCGCGTGCTCGTCTGCGGCGACTTCAACGTCGCGCCCGAAGACCGCGACGTGCACGATCCAGACCTCTGGCGCGGTCGGATACTTTTCAGCAAGCCGGAGAAGGACGCGCTCGCCGAAGTTAAGGCGTGGGGCTTCACGGACGCCTTCCGCCTGAAGGAAGAGCGCGGCGGCTTCTACTCCTGGTGGGACTACCGCACGGGCGCGTTCCGCCGCAACGACGGCTTGCGCATCGATCACGTCTGGGTCTCCGAGCCGCTCGCCGAAGACTGCGCGCGCGCGTGGATCGACAAAGAGCCGCGCGGCTGGGAGCGCCCTTCGGATCACACGCCCGTCGTCACGGAGTTCAAGTGAGCCGTTCCGCCAGCCGACGGCGCCGCTCGACCGTCGGGCGAGCAGTCGAACACAGGATATGCCAGCGCCACTAACCAGGATCGGCGGGGCGGACGTAATCAACCGGGCGAGGCTCGCGCTGCTGCCGCTGCCGCCGCTCGACGAGCGCGGCGACAAGGAGTCGCGCGGTCGCGTGCTCGTCGTCGGCGGCTCGCGTGAAATGGCGGGCGCGGTCGCGCTCGCGGGCGTGGGCGCGCTGCGCGCCGGGGCGGGGAAGTTGCAGCTCGCGACCGTCGAGCGCGCGGCGGTCGCGCTCGGCGTCGCCGTGCCCGAAGCCCGAGTCTTCGCGCTGAAGGAGACGGCGAGCGGCGGTTGTGACGTGCGAGGCTTCGCCGGGCTCGTCGAACACCTGCGCTCGTCGCGCGCGGTCGTCGTCGGACCCGGGATGATTGAGGACGCGGCGCTCGCCACGTTCGTCGCCCGCGTGGCTCAGAGCATAGACGCCGCCGCGCTCGTCCTCGACGCCAACGCGCTCAACGCGCTCGAACGCGCGCCCGACCTGCTAGAGGGTCTCGGCGGAGGCGCGATCCTCACGCCGCACGCGACGGAGCTTTCGGAGATGACGGGGGAGCCCGAGGAGGAGATCGCGAGCGACCCGCGCGGCGCGGCGTTGCGCGCGGCGGAGAAGTTCGGCGCGGTCGTCGCGCTCAAGGGGCGCGAGACGTTCGTCGCCTCGCCGGGCGGAAAGGTTTACGTCAATCGCGCCGGGAACGTCGGTCTGGCAACTTCGGGGTCGGGCGACGTGCTCGCGGGAGTCATCGCGGGGCTCGCCGCGCGCGGGGCAGATTCGCTGACCGCCGCCGTCTGGGGCGTCCACGCCCACGCGCTCGCGGGCGAGAGGCTGGCGCGGCGGGTGGGGCGCGTCGGCTATCTCGCGCGTGAGTTGTTGGACGAGATTCCGTCTGTGCTGGACGAGTTGGTAGGCTAGTTCGTTTCGATCTCAGTCTCGCCCGTCTCGATCAGTACGATCTCAGCGAGCAGATCGCCAGTCACAATCGCGCCGGTTGACTCGGCGGCGAGCGCGATCTCGAAGTGGTCGAAGCCGAGCGTCTGGCGGTAGGACAGGGGAAACGATGGAGCAGGGACGATGAACGATGGAGTGAAAACCATTCGTCTTCACTCCGTCGTTCATCGTCCCTGCTCATCGTAGTCATTTGATCGCGGCGCAGTCGCAGTTCGTCTGGTGCCGGTCAATCGGCGCGCTCTTGTTCAGCTCGAAGCAGTAGTCCGTCAGCTCCTGCGCTCCCGTGCCCGCGACGAGGGGCGGGCTCTGCCGCGTGACCTCGTTGAAGTGAGTGGCGAGAGAGCCGTCCGCGCGGACTTCGACCATCATGTAGCCGTACATGATCGGTTCGCCCGCGCGCTTGTACTGCTCCGCGCCGCTCGTGCCGACGATCCAGCCGGGCAGAACTTTCCCCTTGTGCTCCGGCGTGTTGTAAATGTCCTCGCGGAAGAAGTGGGAGTGGCTGGCGAGGACGTAAACGTGCTTGCGCTTCTGCTGGTCGGCGGCTGAGAGGTTCTGCGCGTTCCAGAGCAGGTCGTAAGCCTGCAAGCCCGTGCAGTAGCCGCGGCAGGTCTGATCCATCGCGTGCCCGCGCTCGCTGCTCAGGGGGAGCGCCGCGTGCATCCCCGCGATGATCGTCTTGACGTGATCGTCCTTCGCGTCCTCGGCGAGCACGCGCGTGAGCCACGCGAGTTCTTCCGCGGGGAAGTCGGCGTCGCCGCCGGCGTTGTCGAGGTAGATGAAGTCAGCGCCGTTCCGGACGAAGTGGAAGTAGGTGTTGCCCTCGGCGGGCGCGAAGCCGCGCTTGTGATCCTTCTTGAACTGCTCTTCGAGCGGCGACTCGGTGAGCCACTGGCGGAAGCGGCACATGAAGTCGTCGCGCGTGCGGTTGATCAGCTCGTGGTTGCCGATGCCGAGGACGAAGGGCGTCGGCGCGAACGGCTTGATCTGGTTCTGTATGAAGTCGTCCCACGCGAACTTCAGGTACTCGTTGAAGTCGTAGGTCTGGAGACCCGTAGCCGGGCGGGCGGGGCACTCCGCCTGCGGGCTCCTGCGCTTGAGCATGTCGCAGTCGATGCGGTACATGGCGCGCAGATCGCCCAAGTGCCAGTAGAACTCCGCGGGCGTCTGCCGGCGTCGCGCCGCGATGTCGGCGGCGATCTTCGGCATGACGACGTCGCCGCAGTCGCGCGAGTCGCCGGAGACCGCGAAGTACCAGCTCTTCGCGGCGGGCTTCGCGAACGACGCGACGTTCGCGAGCGAAAAGACGAAGAGCAGGGCGGCGCATGTCGCCCCGCCGGCGCTCGATCTCGATCTCAACTGACGAACCTCCTTGCTCTCACTTGAAGCCCTGCGCCGGGAAGTTGGTGAACGACTCGTTGTTCGTCTCGTCGGACTCCTTCACCTTGTTGTCCGGATCGACCGTGACGAGGCGCGCGCCTCCGGCGAACTTGTCGGGCGCGATCTCGAAGGTGACGGTCGTCTCCTCGCCCGGCTTGAGCGGGGGCACGTCCGTCCAGTAATACTTCTTGACGCCGGACTCCTTGGTCACGCCCTTGAAAACGTCGAGCCTGATGCGCGACTTGGGCGCGGAGCCCTTGCCCGCGTTGGCGACGACGACTATCGCCTGCGTCGAGTCCTTCACCTCGATGTACTTCGCGGACTTGATCGTCAGGTCGGGCGGCAGAGAGACCTGCGGGCGCGGGGGGCGCTGGCGCGAATTATTCGCGTTCGTCTGAGCGAAGGACGCGGCGGGAAGCAGCGAGGCGCACAGCGCCGCGCGCAGAATGATTCTTTTGAAGCTCATCGTTCTCCTCGGTCGAAAGGGTTAAAGGTGGAGCATGTTTGTTTAAGCCGGGCGCTATCGTCGCGCCCGCGTGCGGCGCGCCGGAGCCTTCGCCCGCGCCTCAGTCGGCGGTCATCGTCTCGGGCTGGCGGCTCGAGAGCTCGCGCCAAGTGAGCGGGTGCGAGCCGTCATCCAGCCTGACCATCGAGATGCAGCCGGGGACGGGGCAGACCAGATAACAGAGGTTGCAGCCGACGCACTCGTGCTCGTCAACGACGGGGTAGCGCGTGCCGTTCATTTGAACTAACGGGATGCACTGGTGCGCGCCGTCCTCGCAGGCGACGTGGCAGAGGTTGCACTGGATGCACTTCGAGTGATCGATGCGCGCGACCGTCTTGTAGTTCAGGTCGAGGTTGCCCCAGTCGGTCACGCGACGCACGCTCGCGCCGATGATGTCGTTGACGGACTTGTAGCCCTTCTCGTCGAGGTAGTTCGACAGCCCGTCAATCATGTCTTCGACGATGCGGTAGCCGTAGTGCATGACGGCGGTGCAGACCTGCACGGTCGTCGCGCCTAGGAGCAGGAACTCCGCCGCGTCGCGCCAAGTCTGTATGCCGCCGATGCCGCTGATGGGCACGCCGACCTCCCCGTCGCGCGCCAGCTCCGAGACCATGTTCAGGGCGATGGGCTTGACCGCCGGACCGCAGTAGCCGCCGTGCGCCGTCATGCCGTTGACGTTCGGGTGCGGGATCATCGTGTCTAGGTCAACGCCCATCACGGAGTTGATCGTGTTGATGAGCGAGAGCGCGTCCGCGCCGCCCCTGACAGCCGCGCGACCCGGCGGCTTGATGTCCGTCACGTTCGGCGTGAGCTTGACGATGACGGGGAGCCGCGTCGCCTCCTTCACCCAAGACGTGACCATGCAGGTGTAGTCCGGCACCTGCCCCATCGCCGAGCCCATGCCGCGCTCGCTCATCCCGTGCGGGCAGCCGAAGTTCAGCTCGACGCCGTCCGCGCCCGTGTCCTCGACCTGCTTCGCGATCTCGTGCCAAGCCTCTCGACGAGACTCGACCATCAGCGAGACGATGACGGCGTGGTTCGGGTAGCGACGCTTGCAGTCGCGTATCTCCCGAAGATTCACTTCGAGCGGGCGATCCGTGATCAGCTCGATGTTGTTGAGACCGACGAGGCGCTGCGGTCCCGTGTCGAGCCCGCCGAGGCGCGAGCAGACGTTGCGGATCGGCTCGCCCAGAGTCTTCCAGACCGCGCCGCCCCAGCCCGCTTCGAACGCGCGCTCGATCATCGAGCCCATGTTCGTCGGCGGCGCCGACGCGAGCCAAAAAGGGTTCGGCGATTTGATGCCGACGAAATCAACGCTCAGGTCTGCCATAGCCTTTCACTCC
>JAIVGV010000136.1 GCA_020201365.1 Acidobacteriota bacterium | reverse complement strand
GCCATGGGCGGGGGTTGGGGGCTGGGGGTTCGGGGCTGGGGCTTCGTCGTCTGACCTCTGACCTCTGACCTCTGACCTCTGTTCTTCCGCGACCGGAAGCTCGACGAGAAACTTCGCGCCGCGCGGGTGGTTCGACTCGGCGCGGATGCGCCCGCCGTGGTCGTTGACGATGTGCTGGACGATGGCGAGTCCGAGCCCGGTGCCGCGACCGCGCGTCGAGAAGTAGGGCTGGAAGAGGCGCGGGAAGTCGGCGCGCGCGACGCCGTGCCCGGTGTCGGCGATCTCTAGCAGGAGGATGCCGCGCGAAGGGTCGTGCGCGGTGGCGACGGTGATGCGGCGGTCGCCCGGCTCCTTCGCCGTCGCTTCGAGCGCGTTGTCCACGAGGTTGACGACGGCGCGGCGCAACTGCTCCGCGTCGAGCATCGCCGCGGGGAGCGACGGCGCGAGCAGCACGTCGAGCCGCACGTCGTCGAGCCGATCCTCGTAGAGCGCGAGCGCCTGTCGGACGACCTCGTTCAGGTCGGCGGCTTCGAGCCGCGCGCGCGGCAGGCGGGCGAAGCGCGAGAACTCGTCAACCATCGCCTTCAAACTTCCGACCTCGCGCGTGATCGTCTGCGTGCACTCGGCGACGATGCGCCCGACGCGCTCGCCTGCCTCGTCGTGACCGTTGCCGTCGCCGAGATCGAGCACGGCGCCGTCTTCTCTCTCCGGCGGTTTGAAGTTGCGCGCGATGCGTTCGGCGGAGAGCTGGATCGGCGTCAGCGGGTTCTTGATCTCGTGCGCCATGCGGCGCGCGACCTCGCTCCACGCGGCGGCGCGCTGCGCGGCGAGCAGATCGGTCAAATCCTCTATGACGAGGACGACGCCGCGCGCCGCCCCTTCCGGCTGCGCGCCGAACGCCGTCGCCGTCAGCGCGACGGGCAGCACCGCGTCGGACGACGACGATCCGTCGCCGCGTGACGCGCCGTCGCCGGACGAGTGCGCGCCGACAGGTGTTTCGTCGGCGGCGCCCGACGCCGCTTCACTCGCCGACGCTTCACTCGCCGACGCCGCGCCGCCTTGTGATGCTCCTCTGTTCGCAGCCCCGCCGCCGTTCGTCGCCGCGCCGTCGTCCGGAGTTGACGCGCGCGTCAACTCCATCTGCCACGCCGCGCGACCCGTGCGGCGCGCGCGGGCGAGGATGCGCTCGAGCGCGGGGCGATCTTCGGGGTTGACGATCTCTTCGAGCGGCGTGCCGGGCGCGGGCGCCGCCGGGAGGCGGAGCATCTGCACGGCGGCGGCGTTGATCGTCGTCAGGCGGTTCTCGGCGTCGAGCGAGACGACGCCGGTCGAGAGCGACTCCAGGACGGTCTCGATGTAGCCGCGCCGCTCGTCGAGCGCGAGGTTGGTCTCGCGCAGCGCGTCGGCGTTCGCCTCGATGTGCGCGCGGTTCTCCTGAAGCTGCGCGGTCATCTGGTTGAAGGAGTCGGCGAGGACGGCGAGTTCGTCGTCGCCTGAGACTTCGACGCGGTGGGCGAGGTTGCCGCGCGCCACCTCGTCCGCCGCCTCGGCGAGCGTGCGGATGGGCGTGCCGATCCCGCGCGCGAGGTGGATCGCCGCCCACGTCGAGGCGAAGAGCAGGAGCAAGGTGAGCAGCGCGATGGTCGAGAGACCGAGCGCGCGCACCTTGCGCTGACGTTTGCGCAGGTGCTCGAAGGTCTCCGCGCCGGAGACGATGCGCGCGAGCCGCGGGTCGGTCTGTACTCGGCGCGCTGCGGCGAGCGTGCGCCCGTCATCAAGCGACACAGCAGCGAGGATGACGCCGTCGGACGTGACGACGTACTGACCGGCGCGTGCTACCTCAGGCGCGCGCGCCTCAAACTCGGCGAACGCGGAGTCAAGCCCCGGATCGCCCGATGACGAAATATTCTCTTTGGCACTTATTGCGTCAGAATTGATCCCCTCAGGCAGGGGCGGGAGAGGGATGATGGAGATTGTAGCGAAGTTGCCCGCAATCCTCACTCCAGACAGATTCGTCCATATTTCTTCCTCAGAAGAGTGGTGGCTGACGGCGAAGGCTGCAATGCGCAGGCTGTCCTGCATGGCTCGCGCCTGCTGCGCCGTGTCTTCGTCGCGGGCGATCTGCGCGTCGTGCACCACGTCGCCGGGGATGCGCCCGAAGGTCTTCTCCATCGTGCGGTTGAAGAAGAGGTAGGAGAAGACCGCCATCGCCGTGATCGGAAGCAAACTGACGGCGATGGAATAGACGACGAGCCGCGTCTTGATGCGCGAGCCGAGCTCCCTCGCCTTGCGCTCGCGGCGCAGTTTCAAGAGGCTGCGGACGAAGATGAAGCTGAAGAGGCAGAAGGCGATGAAGTTGAAAGAGGAGAGCGCGTAGAGGACGAGCGTGTCGGTCGCGTTGTCGGGCGTGACGAACTCCCAGACGCCGGAGACCTGCAAGGCGACGAGCGTCGCGAGCAGCAGCAGCACGAGCCCGCCGAAGAACCAAGGGGCGCTCCGACGCCGAGCCCGCGCCCCGCCGCTCGGCTCGCCTTCGTGAACCTCTTTCTGCGTCTCGTCGCCCATCGTCGGCGCGAAAGTTTAGCACGCCGCCGCGCCAAACGCTCGGCACTTACGCGTGCGGCGGGCGCGACTTCCGCCGCCGTTCTCGACTACAATCGGCGCGACTTTCAAACCCCCGCGCGCTCCGCGAACGCACTGACGATGACACCGCTCGACATCTTCCTCAACCGACAGGAACGCCTGCGCAGCGGCTGGCGCTTCGCCGTCTTCTGCGCGGCATACTTCGCTCTCTTCACGGCAGTCGGCATCACGCTGCGCGCCGCGCTCATCTTCTCAAGCCCGGAGAGGACGGCTGACATCAACCGTCTGCCCGGCGGCGTCCTTTACGCCTTGCAGTTCGTCATCGAGTTCGCGCCCGCGCTCCTGCTCGGCTGGGGCTGCGGCAGACTCTTCGACGGCGTGCCGTTTCGCGCGCTCGGCTTCTCGCCGCGACGCGGCTGGCTGCGCGACCTCGCGCTCGGCTCCGCGTTCGGCTTCGCGTCGCTCGCTCTCGCCGCGCTCGTCGCGACTGTCGTCGGCGGTTTCCATTTCAGTCTCGCGCCGGAGGGCTTCGGCGTCGCGTTCGTCAAAACTTTCTTCGGCGCGGTCGTCGTCTATCTCCTGCTCGCCGCCGCCGAGGAGATGATGTTTCGCGGCTACCCACTGCAGACGCTGATGCGCTCGCTCCCGTTCGTCGCCGCGTTCATCCCGCCTTCCGCGATCTTCGCGCTCATCCACACCTCGAACCCGAACGTGCCGCGCGGTCTCATGCTCGCCGTCATGGTGACGAACACGGCGCTCGCGGGCGTGTGGCTCTGCGTCGGGTACCTGCGCACGCGCAACCTGTGGCTGCCGCTCGGTCTGCACTGGTCTTGGAACTGGGCGATGGGCTCGGTCTTGGGTCTGCCCGTCAGCGGCATCACTTCACTGACGCGCGCGCCGCTCGTCCGCGCGACCGACGCGGGACCCTCGTGGCTCACCGGCGGCTCTTACGGCATCGAGGGCGGCGCGGCTTGCACGCTCGCGCTTCTTCTCGCGACCGTCTTCGTGTGGAAGACGAAACTGCTGCGCGCCGACGACGAGTTAAAAAAATTCACGGACGGCGAGCAGCCCCAAAGGGCGGCGAGCGACGCGGGCGAGATCGTCGTCTGACTCTCTTCGCCGCGCCGCTCGTCGCGTCGCCCGCCTCTCGATCTCATTACCTCTGATCAATCGGCACGTACTTCAGCCCGCGCGGTCCGACGTACTCGGCGCGCGGGCGGATCAGTTTGTTGTTGGCATACTGTTCGAGGATGTGACCCGTCCAGCCGGAGACGCGCGAGACGGCGAAGATGGGCGTGTAGAGGTCGAGCGGGATGCCCATCATGTAGTAGGTCGAAGCCGAGAAGAAGTCCACGTTCGGGAACATGCCCTTCTCGCGCATCATGATCTCTTCGATCTTGCGCGACATCTCGTACCACTTCGTGTCGCCTTTGCGCTCGCCCATCTCTTCGGAGAAGCGGCGCAGGTGCGTGGCGCGCGGGTCTTCGGTCTGATAGACCGCGTGACCGATGCCCATGATCTTCTTCTTCTGAGCGAGCGCGTTCTTGACGTACTCCTCCGCCCGCGAGACGTCGCCGATCTCCAAGAGCATCTTCATCACGTTCGTGTTCGCGCCGCCGTGCAGCGGTCCCGACAGAGCCGCGACGGCAGCCGTGCACGAAGCGTAGATGTCCGCGAGCGTCCCGGCGACGACGCGCGCCGTGAACGTCGAGGCGTTCAGCTCGTGGTCGGCGTGGAGGATGAGGCAGACGTCGAAGATGCGCGCCTCGCGCTCGTCGGGCATCTCGCCGCGCAGCATGTAGAGGAAGTTCGACGCGATGTTCAGCTCGGGCTTGGGCGCGACGGGCTCCAGCCCCTTGCGTATCCGCTCAATCGCCGCGACGACGACGGGAAACTGCGCCGTGAGCCGCGTCGCGGTCTTCACGGCAGCCTCGCGCGAGATGTCGTGCGGATTTTGGACGTACATGCTGAGCGCGGAGATCGCCGTGCGCAGCATGTCCATCGGGTCGGTCTCTTTCGGGAACGTGCGGATGAGTTCGACGATCTCGCGCGGGACGGCGTAGCAGTCGCCGATGGCGCGTTTGAGCTCGCCGAGTTCGTCGCGCCTCGGCAGCCGACCGTTCCAGAGGAGGAAGATCGTCTCCTCGAAGGTGGAGTGCGCGGCGAGATCGTGTATGTCGTAGCCCTGGTAGATCAGTATGCCCTGCTCGCCGTTCACGTCGCCGATTGAAGAGCTGGCGGCGACCACGCCGCGCAAGCCCGCCGCCTGCGACCCGCCGTCCTTCGGCTTGTCCGGCACGGTAGCCACAGCCTCTTTCCCGTCAGTCATGTCGCCCGATCCTTAGTTGTTGAAGTTACTGAGAAGATAGCAAAGGCGCGCGTGGGGGTGACAAGCAAACGGGGCGGCGTGCGACTGCTATGTTCGAGCTTGAGTCTGGAAGAAGGGGCGTTCACCGCAGAGGCGCTGAGGGTTCGCGGAGTTTACGCAGAGACAACCCTCTCTTCTCCGCGATGACTCTGCGGTTCTCCGCGCCTCCGCGGTGAATCTCAACTCCCAAGCCTCTCAAGCCAAAACTGAACTCTGACCGCGCGGCGTGCAGACGGCGCGTCACGTGGCGCGCGGCACAGACGGCACGACCTTCTTCGCATAACCTCCCGCGCCGGATGAACAGAGACACGCGCCCTCGCGGTCTCTTGCAAGTGGACTTGTTTACACGAATAATTCCCGAAGCCGAGGCGCGATGCTGAGTCGGCGGAGGAGGAATCATGGCGGACACTCTGACGATCACCGACAACCGGACGGGCAGGCAGTACGAAGTGCCCGTCACGGACGGCACGATCAAGGCGATGGACTTGCGCCAGATCAAGGTCGCGGACGGAGACTTCGGGCTGATGACTTACGACCCGGCGTTCATGAACACCGCCTCGTGCCGCAGCGCCGTCACCTACATAGACGGCGACCGCGGCATCCTCGAATACCGCGGCTACCCCATCGAACAGCTCGCCGAGCAAAGCTCCTACCTCGAAGTCGCCTACCTGCTCTTAAACGGCGAGCTACCCAGCGAAGAGGAACTCAAGCAGTGGACGTGGGAGATCACGCACCACACGCTGATTAACGAGAACGTCAAGAAGGTGCTCGACGGCTTCCACTACAACGCGCACCCGATGGGCGTCTTCATCAGCATGGTCAGCGCGCTCTCGACCTTCTACCCGGACGCCAAAGAGATCTTCGACGAGCAGTGCCGCCTCAAGCAGATCCACCGGCTCATCGCCAAGGTCGCAACGATCGCCGCCTTCGCCTTCCGCCACCGCATCGGGATGCCCTACGCCTACCCCGACAACGATCTCGGCTACACCGGCAACTTCCTGAACATGATGTTCAAGACGACCGAGCTGAAGTACGAGCCGAACCCCACGCTGGAGCGCGCCCTCGACGTGCTCTTCATCCTCCACGCCGACCACGAGCAGAACTGCTCGACCAACACCATGCGCTCCATCGGCAGCGCGCACACCGATCCGTACTCTGCCGTTGCCGGAGCTGCCGCCGCGCTCTACGGACCGCTCCACGGCGGCGCGAACGAGGCGGTCTTGCGGATGCTCACGGAGATCGGCTCGGTCGATCACGTGCCGGAGTACGTCAAGCGCGTCAAGGCTGGCGAGTTCCGCCTGATGGGCTTCGGTCACCGCGTCTATAAGAACTACGACCCGCGCGCGCGCATCATCAAGCGGGTGGCGGACGAGGTGTTCGAGGCGACGGGCAAAGACCCGCTCTTAAAGATCGCGCTCGAACTCGAACGCATCGCGCTCGAAGACGACTACTTCGTGCAGCGTAAGCTCTACCCGAACGTGGACTTCTACTCCGGCATCATCTACCGCGCGATGCGCTTCCCCGTGGACATGTTCCCGGTGCTGTTCGCCATCGCGCGCACGTCGGGCTGGATCGCCCAGTGGGTCGAGATGCTGCGAGACCCCGAGCAGAAGATCGCGCGCCCGCGCCAGGTCTTCACCGGCAGCGCGCGCCGCGACTACGTCCCGCTCGCGCAGCGCGGCGCGCAAGGCGCGGCGAAGACGACCGGCGCCGCCTCGACCGGCGACTGAGAGAGCTAGGCGACAAGGAAAACTAACAAGCCCGCCGCTTCACGAGCACGACCGTGAAGCGGCGGGCTCTTTGTTCACTTCACGAAGTTGACTTGAATTGACTGGCCGACGCGCGCGCCGAGATGCTCAGCGGCAGATGCTTGGAAGGCTGCGATTTCGAGAAAGCCCGCGCTGCCCCAGATGGCGAACGGTGCGTCGTCGGAGTCTTCGGCGAAGAAGTGGCGGAAGCGACTGATCGTCCGCCCGTTGAGCGTGAGCGTCGCGCCGCGCGCGATCTCTTCGTCCGCGAGATCGCCGCGCGTGATGTCGGTGACGAGGTTGCCGAAGCGATCAACGTGGATGACGGAGGCTTCGAGCGTGCCGTCGTCCGAACGCCGCGGCGCGGGAGCGGGCAGCCGCACCCAGTCGTCAACCTCCTCGCCGAACTCGGCGGGCGCGACGCCGCTTGAGAGCGCGGCGGCGGCGGGCGCGAAGATGTCGCGCCCGTGGAAGGTGTCGCTCACGCTCTCGCGGAAGAACTTCCTGTTCGTCGCGTTGACGACGCGCGTCGGGCGCGTGCAGGCGTAGCTCAAGAGCCCGTTGTCCGGCGCGACGAAGAACTGCCCCGCGCACTCGGCGATGATCGCGCGACGCTCCGAGCCCACGCCCGGATCGACGACGGCGACGTGAACCGTACCCGCCGGATAAGTCTCTGCGGCGGCGCGCAGCGTGAACGCGCCGGCGCGTATGTCGTGCGCCGGAATCTCGTGCGTGATGTCAACGACGGTGGCGCGAGGGTTGATCGAGAGGATCACGCCCTTCATCGCGCCGACGAAGTAGTCTTGCGTTCCGAAGTCTGTTAGCAGTGTGATGATCATAAAAAAAGTCTGGAGTCTGGAGTCGTGGGTCTGGAGTCAAACTGACCCCAAGCCTTCGACCTCAGACTCCAGACCCGCGGCTCCAGACTCTACTGGATTCTCGCTTCAGCCGACGTGCGGATCATGAGCTGCTGACCGCGGTCGAGGCGGATGTCCCTGCCGCGCGAGGTCATCACGCCGCCCGTGCCGACGCCCGCGCCGAGGATCGCGCCGATGGCGGCGCCCTTCCCGCCGCCCGCAATCGCCCCGATGATCGCGCCGACGCCAGTCGCCGCGCCGACCTTCGTCACGTCGTCCTTCGTCGTGCTGCGACCGTGGACGCCGCCCTCCGGGTCAACCTCGCCCGTGTCCGCGTCCGTGCGGCTCGTGACGACTTGCGTGACCTGCGCGCCGAAGCCCGACGTGCGACCGTCCGCGAGGCGAATCTGCTCGAAGCTCAGTTGCAGCTCGCCCGCTCCCTTCAGCTTGCCCGGTCGGCGCACGCTCGTGACGCGACCCGTGACGACCGCGTCGGCGAACTGCGCGGGCTCGACGACGCGCGCCTCGAAGCGGTCGCCGCGCTGGCTGACGTCCGTCGAGATCGGGTTCAGCAGCTCGACGCGCATCACCGTGTCGGCGGGGATGAAGACCGCGCCGCCGGGCGCGCTCGCGTTCGCGTTGCGGTTCGCGTCGGCGTCCGCGCTCTGCGCGCCGTTGTCGCGCGCCGTGTTGTCGTCGTCGCGCCGGATGACGGGGCGACCGCCCGCGTCGCGCGTGGGCTGAGACGGCGCGCCCGTCGTGCCGCGCCGGCGCAAGCCCGCGGGCACTGACGAGTCGAAGCCCTGCCGGTCGAAGCCCGCGGCGTAGCCCGTCTCGAAGCCCTGCTGGTAGCCGTCGCGGTAGTCTTCGAGCGAGCCGTAGGCGGCGACGTAAACCCTGTCCGCGTGCTGGTAGTCTTCCTTCGTGCGGAAGTCGCGCGGGCGCTGGTTGACCGAGTCGGCGTAGCCAGCCTGATAGCCGTCCGAGTAACCCGTGCGGTAGCCGCGCTCGAGCGCGCCGAACTGCTGCTGCGCGGCGGCTGCCGGAGCGTCGTCCGCGAACGCGCGCGACGGCAAGAAGGATGACGAGAGCGCGACGAGGAGCGCGAACGAGAGCGCGGGGGGCAGCAGGCGCGAAAGGATTTTCATCTTCGGTTCTCTCCTGAGAGTTTCGATCCGGCGGCGACGCCGAACCGGCGGGTCTTCTGCGTCAACGGACGCGCACGACACGCGCGTATGCTAACACTTGCGGCGCGCGCACGCGACAGACTTTTTAACTCGCTTGACCGCTTCCGGCGCGCGCCTTAGACTCGAACTCGCGCGGTAATTCCGGCGCGCGAGGCACGTTTGTGCGGGAGAGACCGAAAGCCGTGGCGAGAGTCGCGGTCGAACGTCAGATGTCCGGCGGTTTGCCACCCGTTGTCCGGATTTGTCGGTCGTCCGTCGTCCGTTGACTGACAACGAACAGCCATTATGCAGCGCGTCTATCTCGACAACAGCGCGACGACGCCGGTTGATCCGCGCGTGGTCGAGGCGATGCTCCCCTTCCTGACCGAGAAGTTCGGCAACCCTTCGAGCGTACACTTCTACGGGCAGGAGGCGCGCGCCGCCGTGGATCGCGCGCGCCGCGAGGTCGCGGCTTTAATCAACGCGCGCCCGAACGAGATCGTCTTCCTCTCCGGCGGAACGGAGGCGAACAACCTCGCCATACGCGGCGTCGCGGAAAGCTCGGCAGAGCACGGGCGGCACGTCATCACCTCGCAGATCGAGCACTCCTCGACGCGCGGCGTCTGCGATCAGCTCGAAAGGCGCGGCTACGAAGTGGCGCGCCTGCCCGTCTACGAGGACGGGGTGGTGCGCGTCGAGGACGTGCGCGCGGCGCTGCGCCCGGACACCGTCCTCGTCAGCGTCATGCTCGCCAACAACGAGATCGGCACCGTCCAGCCCGTCGCGGAGATCGGCGCGCTCGTCGCGGAGGAGCGCGCGCGCGGGCGAAAGCATTTGAAGCTGCACACCGACGCCGTGCAGGCGGCGGGTCGGATGACGGTTGACGCGCAGGCGCTCGGCTGCGACCTGCTCTCGCTCTCGGCGCACAAGCTGAACGCGCCGAAGGGCGTCGGCGCGCTCTACGTGCGGCGCAGCACCCGCCTCTCGCCGCAGTCAATCGGCGGACACCAGGAGCGCGGGCGGCGCGCGGGCACGGAAGCCGTGCCGTCAATCGTCGCCTTCGGCAGGGCGGCGCAGCTCGCGCGCGAAGAACTCGGCGAGAGAGTCGCGCACACGCGGAGCTTGCGCGACTACTTCGAGTCGGGCGTCGAGGCGCGCGTCTCGGGGGTCGTCTTCAACGGCGACCGCGCGCGCAGACTTCCGCACCTGTCGAACGTCTCCTTCCGCTTCGTCGAAGGCGAGGGGTTACTCATCAACCTCGACATGCAGGGCGTCGCCGTCTCGACCGGCTCGGCTTGCTCTTCCGGCTCGCTCGAACCCTCGCCCGTCATCCGCGCACTCGGTCGCGACGACGAACTCGCGCGCGGCTCGATCCGCTTCAGCCTCGGCAAGGACACGACCCGCGAGGAGATCGACTACGTGCTCGAAGTCCTCCCCCGCGCCGTCGAAAACCTGCGCCGCCTCTCGCCGCTCTACCAGAAGGCTAACGCCGGGGGATGGGGGTTAGGGGTTAGGGGTTAGGATAAGAGGTTGCATGTGTCTGTCTCTCGCTCTTGAGTAAACACGATGATTTCCCCAGCCCCCAACCCCTAACC
>JAIVGV010000412.1 GCA_020201365.1 Acidobacteriota bacterium | reverse complement strand
GAGCGACGCGGCGCGTGTGAGCCTGACGCGGCGAAGCGTAAGCCTAGCACGGCGCGCGCGGCTTTGTCTCACGCGGCAGCGCCGAGAGGATCAGCACGGGGAAGAGCGCGACGAGCCACATCGCCGCGCCGAGACCGAAGCGTTCGGCGAAGAGTCCGAGGGCGAGCGGGGCGAGCGATCCGACGAGCCCCGCGACGTTGCAGAGCGCGAGCGCCGCGCCGCTGCGACCCGGCAGAGCGGCGTAGAGTCGCGCCTTGAGGATCGCGTACCACCCGGAGGCGCAGACGCTGACCGACCCGACGAGCAAGAGCTTCGCCGCCGTACCCGGCGCGAAGAGGAAGGCGGGCAGCAAAAACAGCATCACCGACACGCTCCGGCGCAGGTACGTCAGCCCGCGCACGCGCTCAAGGACGGGGACGAGGGCTGATTCGCCCGCCAGCCCGCAGCCGGCCCACACCGCGACGGCGAGACCCGCGCGCGACGTGCCCGCGCCGACCACGTCCACGAAGTAGAGCGCGAGGTAGCCGTGGAAGGCGTCGAGCATGACGGACGCCGCTTCGAGCAGCACGAGCCAGCGCCACACCTCCGCGCGACGCAACGCGCCGAGCGCGGCGCGCGCACTCTCGGCGAAGCCCGCTTCCGCGCTTTGTTCTTCATCACCACATAATTCTTGATCACCAAATCGCTCGTCGCCTCGTCTCACTTGACCGTTCGCGCGCTCGTCTCGTCGAAGTTCGCGCGCGCCGTTCTCTTCATCTCTCTCGTGCACGTCAAGCCGCAACCGTCTCGCGCGAAGCAGGGCGAGGAGTGTGACGACGGAGATCGCGGCGAAGCACGCGCGCCAGCCCGCGCCCGCCGCGACCGTCGCGCCCATTGCTAACGCGCCCGCGACGACGCCGAGCGAGCCCGCCAAGACCCAGCGCGCCATGTTCTGCTCGCGCCGCGCAGGCTCGTTGTCCATCAGCGTCGCCTGCGAGAGGTTGACGAACGTGCCGGACGAAGGGTTGAAGACGAGGAACGCGAAGAGCAGCGACCAGAAGCCCCGACTCAGCGCCGTGAGCGCGCACGCGACCGAAAAGCACAAGCCGCCGCCGACGAGGAGCGCGCGCCGCCGTCGCGTATCGCCCATCAAGTTGATCGCGGGCTCGACCAGATTGCCGAAGAGCATCGGCAGCGTGAGCAGCGCGCCGACCTGCGCGTAAGAAAGTTTGAGATCGGCGCGCACTATCGCCCACGAAGCCTGCCGCGCCCCGTCCACCACCTCGTCCAGAAATGCGATCAGGAGTAGCGCGAAGGTGAGCGAGCCGAACGCGCCCGCGAGACGCCCCGCGTAGTCGCGCGCACGCGGCGCACACCTCTCCCATGCGCGCGCGTGCGCGCCGGACTCGGGCGATCCGTCTTTCGTCATTGGTGATTCCTCTCTGCTTCGGAAAGTTGACGCTCGGTTGCATGAGGCGCACGTCAACTTGTCGGGGCGGAGGAATCACGGAGCGCGCGAGGGCGTAGCGATACTTACGCGGCAGGAGAGCCGCGCTCGCCGGGTCAGCCCCGCGTCCGGCGGGTTACCAAGGAGGGAATGTCAGGGCGATGTTCATAGACTTAAGTGAAAAGGGTCGGGTGACTTCTGCGAGATTCTATTCGCTCACCTTGAGCACTGCCAGGAAAGCCTCCTGCGGAATCTCGACCTTGCCGACGCGCTTCATGCGCTTCTTGCCCTCTTTCTGTTTTTCGAGGAGCTTGCGCTTGCGCGTGATGTCGCCGCCGTAGCACTTGGCGAGGACGTTCTTCCCCAACGACTTGACGGTCTCGCGCGCGATCACCTTGTTGCCGATGGCGGCTTGGATGGGGACTTCGAAGAGCTGTCGCGGGATGAGCTGGCGCATCTTCTCGGCGAGGAGTCGCCCGCGCGACTGGGCGTTGTCGCGGTGGACGATGATCGAGAGCGCGTCCACGGGCTCGCCCGCGACCATCAGATCGAGCTTGACGAGATCGCTGTCCCAGTAGCCGGAGAAGTGGTAGTCCAGAGAGGCGTAGCCGCGCGAGACGGACTTCAGGCGATCATAGAAGTCGAGCACGATCTCGTTGAGCGGCAACTCGTAAACGAGCATCACGCGCTTCTCGGCGATGTACTCGAAACGCTTTTGCACGCCGCGCTTCTCTTCGAGGAGCGGGAGGATGCCGCCGAGGTACTCGTCGGACGAGAGGATCGTCGCCTCGATGATCGGCTCTTCGATCCTGGCGATGCGCACGGAGTCGGGCATCTTCGCGGGGCTATCAACTTCGACGACCTCGCCGTCGGTCGTCGTGACGCGGTAGCGCACGCCGGGCGCGGTCGTGATGAGATCGAGATCGAACTCGCGCTCCAACCTTTCCTGCACGATCTCCATGTGGAGCAAGCCGAGGAAGCCGCAGCGGAAGCCGAAGCCGAGCGCGGCGCTAGACTCGGGCTCGTAAAAAAATGAGGCGTCGTTGAGTCGCAGCTTGTCGAGCGCGTCGCGCAGCTCTTCGTACTGGTTGGCTTCGACCGGATACAAACCGGCGAAGACCATCGGCTTGATCTCCTGGAAGCCGGGGAAGGGCTGGGTCGTGGGGCGCGCGGCTTCGGTGATCGTGTCGCCGATCTGCACGTCGGCGACCGTCTTGATCGAGGCGGTGAGGAAGCCGACCTCGCCGACGCCGAGCGCGTCAATCGGCGTCGGGTGCGGGCGGTTGACGCCGAGCGTCTCGACCTGATAGTCGCGCCCGGTGTTGAAGAAACGTATCTTCGTGCCCGTCTTGATCGCGCCGTCTATGACGCGGAAGAGGACGATGACGCCGCGGTAGGAGTCGTACCACGAATCGAAGATGAGGGCTTTGAGCGGCGCGGACGGATCACCTTTCGGCGAAGGGATGTCGCGCACGACGGCTTCCAGAACGTCGGGCACGTTCAAGCCGGTCTTGGCGCTCACCAAGACGGCGTTGTGCGTCGTCAAGCCGATGAAGTGTTCGATCTGCTCCATCGCCTTGTCGGGCTCGGCTCCGGGCAGATCGATCTTGTTGATGACGGGGATGAGTTCGAGATTGTTCTCGATGGCGAGGTAGGTGTTCGCGAGCGTCTGCGCCTCGACGCCCTGCGAGGCGTCAACTACAAGCAGCGCGCCCTCGCAGGCGGAGAGCGAGCGCGAGACCTCGTAGGAGAAATCAACGTGCCCCGGCGTGTCTATGAGGTTCAAGACGTACTGCGCGCCGTCGCGCGCGCGGTAATCCAGGCGGACGGCGTGCGCCTTGATCGTGATGCCGCGCTCGCGCTCCAAGTCCATGTCGTCCAAGACCTGCTCGGTCATCTCGCGTTCCGAGAGAGCGCCGGTGAGTTGCAGCAGGCGGTCGGCGAGCGTGGACTTGCCGTGGTCTATGTGCGCGATGATCGAGAAGTTTCTGATGCGTTCGGGGTTCATTGGGAGCCGTTAGCTATTAGCCGTTAGCTTTTAGCAACGCAAGAGCCGGAGCCTTCCGGCTCACGGCTAGTGGCTAAGAGCTAACGGCTAAACATAACAAAACGGGCGCGAAACCGCACGCGCCCGTTCCTGCCGCTTGAGTTGACGTTCCGTCGCTTACGGCTTCGGCGTCGGCTTCGGCGCGGGCGACGCCTTCGGCTGCGGCGGCGTGACGCTGAGGCTGTTGCGCACGGTGTCCCACGCGGGCGTCGCCTTCTTGAGCGCGGCGTCGGGGCCGAAGAAGGTGAGCACGGCGACGCGGTTGCCCACGGTGACCCAGTAGATGGCGGCTTCGCCGGGATCGCCGTCGAGCGAGGCGCGCAGGCGCACGCCCTCGGCTGGCGCGCCGCCGATCTGCGTCGTCGCCGGAGACCGCTCCGCCTTCGCGCCCATCTGCGTGAAGATGTTGTTCGTCGAGGCGATGTAAGGGTCTATGAACGCGGCTTTCGCCTTCGCCATCTTCTCCGGCGTGTCCACGCGACCGCGGTGGACGAAAATTCTGATCTGCGCGTCGCTGTCGGCGCGCCCCAAGTTCAACTGCTGCGCGTCGCCGTTGCTCTGATCTTCGAGCGTCCAGCCGTCGGGGTAGTCGAACGCGAGCCCGTCCTTGTCGAAGTGCTTGACGTTGCCCGGACTCTGCGCGCGCACACTCAAGCCGAAGAGCAGCAGAACTGTGAACAGGGCGGCGGCGCTGTGTTTTGTTTTCATGGTTCTCCGAAGCCTGTCTGTGACTTATCTTGATTGACCCGCGTCGCGGGCGAGCATCGCCGCGCCGATGGGGACGGCGTCGCGCGCGAGGGCGGCGGCGACGATCTGCGTGGACTCGAAGCAGGGCTGGAAGGAGCGCTTGCGCGCCTCGCGGATGATGGGGTCGAGGATGAGCCCGCCCGCCTCCATGATGAGGCCGCCCAAGACGATCCGCTCGATGTTGAGGAGGTTGATGACGGCGGCGATTGCCGTGCCGATGTAGCGCCCGGTGCGCTCGAGCATCAGGAGCGCGAAGTCGTCGCCGTCCGTCGCGGCTTGCGCCACGTCCGCGGCGGTGAAGTCGCGCTTGAGGCCCAGGCGCGAAAGTGACGACGTGCTGTCGCGCATGAGCCGCTCGCGCGTGCGGCGGACGATGTTGGGACCCGAGGCGACCGTCTCCAGACAGCCCGTGTTGCCGCAGACGCACTGCACGCCGTCCGGGTCAATCGTGATGTGCCCGAACTCGCCCGCGAAGCCCGAATCGCCGCGCCAGAGTCGCCCGTCGAAGATGAGCGCGCCGCCGATCCCGGTGCCGATGGTGACGTAGAAGAGGTTGCGCGAGCCGACACCCGCGCCCGCGACGAACTCGCCGTAGGCGGCGGCGTTGGCGTCGTTCTCGACGAGCACGTCGAGCCCCGTCGCGCGCGCCAGCTCCGCGCGCAAGTCGCCGCGCGCGAGCGCGGGCAGATCGTTCGAGACGACGACGCGCCCCGTCTGCGGGTTGACGAGACCCGCCACGCCGACGCCGACGCCGGAGATCGACTCCGGTCGGGCGTCGCGCAGCGCCGCGACCTCGCGCGCGACCTGCGCCGCGACCGTGTCGCGCTCCAGAGCCGACTCGCGGCGCTCGACGACCGCGCCCTCCTGCGAGACGAGCGCGGCGACCAGCGTCGAGCCGGAGACGTCAACGCCGACGTAGTTAGGAGTAGGGGATGAGTTCGCCATGATCTTTCGTCTCCCAAGCGGGCGCTTTACGGGCAAACTGTGCGGGAGGGTGTCGGCGCAAAGGTTAACAAAGGGGTGTGGGGGTGTCAAACAAGTGGTCTTCTCGTGTAGAATGGCGACTCCGAATAAGTACTGAGTACTGAGTAATGAGTACTGAGTGAAAGGCAGAAATCACTGCCCGGCGCTTCGTGTCTTCTACTCAGTAC
>JAIVGV010000411.1 GCA_020201365.1 Acidobacteriota bacterium | reverse complement strand
GACGGCGACTCGTATCTGCGCGCCGTTCGCCTCCGCCGTGTCCTTCCAGCGCGGTCGCGTCATCTCCATGGCGTCGAGCAGCAGTTGCTCGACCGGGACGGGAGCGAAGTCCTGGCTGCGGCGCTGGCGCGCGAAGTCCTGTATGCGCCTGACCGTCTTCGCGCCGTCCTCAGCCGACTTGATGATGATCCCCAAGCCCTTCTTGATCTTTTCGGGGTCGCTCGTCCGCATCAGGAGCTGCGCGCGACCGAGAATCCCCGCGAGCGTGTTGTTGAAGTCGTGCGCGACGCCCGAAGCCAGCTCGCCGAGCGCCGACATCTTCTCGAACTGTGCGAGCTGCTCGCGCATCTCCTCCTGCTCGCGCCGCAGCCGCTCCTGCTCCGAGATGTGGCGCGACAGCTCCTCGACGTGCCGCTCCGCCTGCTCGGCTTGCGCGGCGGAAGTCTCGACGTGCTTGAGGTAGGTCAGGTATGTGAAATAGACGATGCCGATGATCGGGAGCGTGCCGATGAAGGCGTAGAAGCCGATCAAGCCGATGAGCTTGGCGAGCACGCCCGCGGCTGACGCGCCGGCGAAGTAGGTGATCGAAGTCCAGAGGTAGTTCTTGCGCCACGTCTGCCAGAACGGCTTGCTGCTGCGCAGCGCGCCGCAGGCGGCGACGAGCGACGAGTTGACGACGTACTGCGAGCACGCCAACACGCAGAGCGCGAGGATGAAGGTCGGCGTGTAATGACCGCTCGTGAGCGCGACCACGTCGCCGAACGCGTGCCGCAGGATTTCGGCTGTGGCGAATGTCGAGAAGGCGACGACCGCCGCGTTGAAGAGGAGCGTGCGCGGCTTGCGCGTGAAGCGCAGCGAGGTGAAGAAGCCGTCGAGCGCGGCGACGAGGACAGCCGCCTCGCCGCCGAAGAGCAGCAGCGTGAGGAAGATGAAGGAGTCGGAGACGGAAATGTGCGCGCTGACGCTCGGAATCTGTATGCTGAAGCGCGAGCCGACGAGCAGCGTGAGCAGCGCGAGCGTGACGTAGCGCGCGTCGAGGTGGGCGACGGGGAGGGTAGCGAGCGAGACGGCGTAGGACGCCGCGCCGAGGAGGATGATCAGCCACAGGTAGGCACGAGTGACGGGGTTCGTGTCTTCGTTCTTCATCGGAGAAAGTGGGTCGCTCTGGGTCGGATGGATCGAGGCGACGCGGGCAAGCGTGCGGCGCACGTCCGCGCGCCGACTAGCTTCGATAATATCAAATGCGTCGCGGCGGGCGAGAAAAATCTTTCGCGAAGTCCCCGGAGCCGTCTCCGCCCCGCCCCCCGCGCGCCCGAGCCGCGCCCTTTTGCCTTAACGTGCGCGTGACCGCCGCGCGGGGAGAGGTTGCGCGGCGGTCACGGGTTGGCGGTCGTCTTGGACGTGACTACTGCGGGGTCGTGGCGCTCGCCACGTTCGTGTAGTCGGAGTAAGTCGTCATCTTGCTGTGCTTCGTCGAAGAGGCGCCGACCGTGCGCACCCCGCCGCGATCAGCGAGAATGATGCCGACGGCGAGGCTCAGCGCGAGCGCGAAAAGGGGGAGGCGCGAGCCCCGGCGGCGTCTGCGTGCTGTCAGAATCGGTTGGTCTTGTAATCTCATCTGGTAGAATTCGCGCCGGCACGAACTCGGGACTCCCTCGCCGACGCACGCCATTTCGGCAACGACCGTGCCAGCAGGGCGACTGGCTGCTTCACCCAGCATTCATGCGGGATTCGACGAAAACGCGAGGTCGGGATCGGTCAGCGGTTTCGTCAGTTTGAGAGTGGCGGTCGGTTAGATTGGAATCGGCTCGCGTGTGCGGGTTGCCCGATTGTTGGAGACTCCGGATGGCTACTTCGGCGCGGCAGAAGATGGCACGAGAGGCGGCGCGGCTGCCCGAAGCGGTCGAGCTGTTCCGCGACCGCGCGTGGCGGCGCGAGCCGGAGCGCAGGGTCGAAACGGCGGCTGACGCCGAGCAGTTCGTCGAGCGCGCTGGCTTCTGCGCGGCGATGACCGACGCGCGGCGCGGCGGCGCGTCGCTCTACGTCGCCGTCTGCGGCAGGCGCGACGCGCACATGCCGCGCAACGTCCAGAAAGACCCGGAGAGCAGCCTCACCTGGACGATCAAAGACGAGGTGATGCGCCGCGGTCGCGTCTATTACGCGAAGCTCGGCAAGGGGCGCGCGACCTTCGTCGCCCCGCGACTCGTCGCGCACTTCAACGCGCTCTGGGGCGTCTCTCGTAAAGACGAGCCGTTTAAACTCTCGGCGGACGCGCGCGCCGTGCTCCGCGTGCTGCGGCGCGAGTGGGAGATGGCGACGAGCGATCTGCGCGAGTTTGCCAAGATGGAAGATCGCGCGAGGCTCACGCGCGCGCTCGAAGAGTTGCAGCGCGCGATGAAGGTCGTCCCCTCGGACGTGCTCTACGAGCCGTGGTTCACCTACATCTGGTCACTCGCCGAAGGTCGCTTCGCCGAGCAGCTGAAGCGGCGCGTGAGCCGCGTGACGGCGCTCAAAGAGATCGCGCGCGCCTTTCTGGACGGCGCGGGGCTCACCGTGCGCGGGGAGCTCGCGCGCATCACGGGGCTCACGCGACCCGACGCGGGGCTCGGCAATCGGGCGCTCGTCCGCGAGGGCTACGCCGAGCGGATCGCCGACGGCGTCTATCGCCTCGCGGACTTCGACGCGCGGCTGCGCGAGTTGGAGTGAGACGGGGTATAATGAGCCGGCATTCACTGGCGCGCGCACCGCGGATTCCGCCGAGCGACTTCATTCGCTGAGTTGATTAGCCAGTCGGCTTGATCGGGTTGTCGAGTTGAATTCATTGGAGACGTGATGAGGCGACGTTCACGTTCGAGAAGGGCGCTCGTGCTGTTCGCCGTCGCGTGCGCGCTATGCGCCGTGGCGGCAGCCGGGCAGAACGGCGTGCGCGCGCGAGACGATCAGCGCGCGGCGCGGCGCGGCGCGGTGCGCTCCGTGACGATCCCCGTGGTCATCAGCGTCCCGCCCGTGCGCGAGCGCGGCAGCGAGGAGCTGCGCCCCGTCGGGCTGACCGTGCGCGAAGACGGCGAGCGCGAGGAGATTCTCGCCACGCGCAGCGAAGCCGAGCACGCGCCGCTCTACCTCGCCGTCTTCGTCCAAGACGATCTCATCCCGCCCGCGAGCAACGAGATCGCGACGCTCGCCAACTTCATCCGCCGCCTGCCCGAAGGCTCCTACGTGATGGTCGGCTACCTGCGCGTCGGCTCCGTCCAGATCAGGCAGAAGTTCACGAGCGATCTCGAACGCGCGGCGAAGGCGCTGCGCATCCCCGCCGGCACTCCGACCGCCGGACCCTACAACCCTTACCTCTCGCTCGTCGAAGGGATGCGCCGCTTCCAGTCGCAGCCGCTCGGTCGCCGCGCCGTCCTCGCCGTCACCGACGGGCTCGACATCTCGCGCGGCGTCGAGAACTCCCTCGCGTCGCAGAGCACAGACTTGCAGCGCGCGGTCGGCGAGGCGCAGCGGCGCGGCGTCGCCGTCTATTCGATCTTCACGCCGACGGCGAACACCTCGAACAACCTGACGCTCGTCGGCAACGCGCAGGGCGCGCTCGCGCGTCTCTCGGACGAGACCGGCGGCAGGGCGTTCTTCCAAGGCACGGGCGCGCCCGTCAGCTTCGACCCGTTCCTGCGCGAACTCTCCGACCGTCTCGACAAACAGATCGCGCTCACCTATCTTTCGACCCACGCCGACAAGGGCTTCCACAAGATCAACCTCGAAGCCGCGCTCGAAGGCACGCAGCTCGCCTACCCCGCGGGCTACACGCGCAAGTAGCCGCCCCGTAATCAACGCTTCGACGACATCGAAGCTCGCTTCTTGTTTCGACATGAGTAAGCACCAACGCCACGCTTCGGCTCTCGAAAGGTTCGGCGGGGCGCTTCGACTTGAGTGAGGTTCGACGATGTACTTCAAACAGTTCTACCTCGGCTGTCTCGCGCACGCCTCCTACCTCGTCGGCTCGGACGGTGAGGCTGTGGTCGTTGACCCGCAGCGCGACGTTTCGCAATACGTCGAGGAAGCCGCCGCGCAAGGCTTGAAGATCAAGTACGTCGTCGAGACGCACCTCCACGCGGACTTCGTGAGCGGTCACTGCGAGCTCGCCGCGCTCACCGGCGCGCGCATCGTCATCAGCCGACGCGCCGAGGCGAAGTTCGATCACCTCGCGGTCTCCGACGGCGACGAGATCAGAGTCGGCAAAGTCACGCTGCGCTTCGTCGAGACTCCCGGCCACACGCCGGAGAGCGTCTGCATCTTAGTGATTGATCACGAGACCTCGGACGAGCCGCAAAAAGTCCTCACGGGCGACACGCTCTTCGTCGGCGACGTGGGTCGCCCTGACCTCGCGGGCGGGCGCGGCTACACGCCGGACGCGATGGCGGCGATGCTCTACGACAGCCTCCACGCCAAACTCCTCAAGCTCGACGACGCGGTGGAGGTCTATCCCGCACACGGCGCGGGGAGCATGTGCGGGCGCAACATCTCGAAAGAAACATTCTCGACCGTCGGTCAGCAGCGCCGCTTCAACTACGCGCTCGCGCCGATGTCGAAGGACGAGTTCGTGCGGCTGATGACGACCGACCTTCCCGCCGCGCCGTCCTACTTCTCGCGCGACGCGGAGATCAACCGCACCGGCGCTCCCGCGCTCGAGGCGCTCCCGCGCCCGCGCGCGCTCACGCCGCGCGAAGTGCGTGAGCTTCAAGGCGTCGGTCGCGTCGTCTTAGACGTCCGCACCGCCGCAGAGTTCGGCGCGGGTCACGTGCCCGGCGCTCTGAACGTCGGGCTCGGCGGGCAGTTCGCGATGTGGGCTGGGAGTCTGATCGAACCGGGGCGGGGAATCGTCCTCGTCGCTGAGAGGGAGGAGAAGATTGACGAGGCTGTGATGCGCCTCGCGCGCGTCGGGCTCGAAACGGTCGAAGGCTACCTGAGCGGCGGCGTGGACGCTTGGCGTGCGGCGGGCTACGAGACCGCGACCGTGCCGCAAATCTCGGTTGACGATCTGCGCCGACGCCTCGACGCGGGCGACGATCTTCAAGTCCTCGACGTGCGCCGCAAAGCCGAATACGAGGGCGGGCACGTCCCCGGCGCGCGCCTCGCGCCGCTCGCCGAGTTGAAGCAGAACCCGCTTGAAGGGCTCGACCCAGCGCGCCCGCTCGCCGTCATCTGCGCGGGCGGCTACCGCTCGAGCGCCGCGACGAGCCTGCTCGCCCCGCGCGGCTTCTCCAGGCTCTCCAACGTCGCGGGCGGCACGTCGGCTTACGTGAGCGCCGGGCATCCGGTCGATGAGTGAAGGCGCGGCACTTAAAATTTCAGGCGCGACAATAATGGCGACCGGGTAAAGC
>JAIVGV010000135.1 GCA_020201365.1 Acidobacteriota bacterium | reverse complement strand
GCACTGGTTCATGCGCGCGCCAGCTTCGCGCGCATGAACCAGTGCGGCGGCGGAAGCGGCGCGGTCGGCGCGAATGATGATCGGGAGCGCGGCGGCGCGCTGTTCCTGCCCGCGGGCTTGAGCCTCGCGTCGTGCCCCGCGTTCTCTTCGAACGACCAGAGCGCGAACAACCAGCAGAACGAGCAGACGCTCGGTCACGGCCCGACCAACGGCCGCTCGCCTTCCGTCAGGATGGACTTGCGCGTCGTCGATCAGGACGGCAACCCGATCAACGGCGTCCACGCCAAGCTCGCCTCCGAGCGCGGCGACAACGGCTTGAAGTGCGACTGCGAGCACTACACGCAGGGCAACGGCGCGATCTTGATGGACCCGATCCACTTCACGCGCACGCTCAAGCTCACGCTCGAAGCGAAAGGTTTCGAGCCCCTGCAGATCAACGTCAACCCGTCCGATCTGAACCAGCCGTACCGCGTCGCGTTGCAGGCGAAGGGCGCCGCGCAGGGCGCGCTTCAGCCCGGCCACATCGCCAGCGCCGCGCGCGCCGCGACGAGCGCCGCCGCCTGCCTCGATCTCTACCGCTTCTTCTTCGCCTACGCGACGGGCGAGCTGCGCACGGGGCGCGCCGACTACGACGCGGGCGATCTCGCCTCCGCGTCGGCGCACTACCAGAACGTCCTCTCGGTCGCCGACGACGACGCGCCCGCCGGAAGTCTCTCCGTCGCGCGCCTCTTCCGCGCCGTCGCGCGCACGAGCCTCGCCGACATCGCGCTGCGCGAAGGTCGTCTCGACGACGCCGCGCGCCTCTACCGACAGGCGATCGCGGGCGCGCAGAAGGACGACCGGCTGGAGCTCGCCTGGGCGGCGCAGCGCGGCTTGGGTAAGACGCTGTGGGCGCAGTCGCAGCAGCAGACCGATCCGAACGCCTCCGCGCGCGCGCGCGACGACGCGCTCAAGTCTTTCCGCGACGCGCTCGCCACCGTCGAGACGCTCTTCGCCGGAAGCCTCCACGCCGACGAGTCGCGCACGAACTTCCTCGCCTCGACGCGCGATCTCTTCGAGGACGCCACGTCAGCCTTCGCCGAGTCGGCTCTCTCGTCGCCGCAGCCCGCCGCCTACAAGATGGCGCACGCGCCTTCGCGGGCGCGCGCCGCTTCGCCGTCGCAGTCGTCTTCGTCCGACGACCCTTCGCCCGGCGCGACGGGCGCGGCAGCGGACGCGCGACCGCTCGCCGGGCGCGCGCTCGAATACGCGGCGGAAGCTTTCCGCGTCTCAGAACAGGGTCGCGCGCGCGCGCTGCTCGATCTGATCGGCGAGTCGCGCGCGGAGATCCGCGAGGGCGTCCCCGCCGACCTGCTCGCGCGCCGCGCCGACAACCTCGCGCGCCAGCGCGAGATCGCCGATCTGCTGCGCGGCGTGCGCGCGCCCGCCGCCGCGACCCCGCAGGACACTGTCGCGAAGCTCGAAGTGGAGTTGGATCGTCTCGGCACGGAATACGACTCGATTGAGAATCAGCTCAGGACGGCGAGCCCGCGCTACGCCTCGCTCGTCCGCACCCAGCCGCTCACGCTCGCCGAAGTCCAGCAGCAGGTGCTCGACCCGCAGACGGCGCTGCTCGAATACAGCCTCGGTCGCGACCGCTCCTACCTCTTCGCCGTCACGCAAGGCGGGCTGACGCTCTACCGGCTGCCGCCGCGCCCCGTCGTCGAGCAGCAGGTCGTCGAGGTTCGCAAGCAGCTCGTCCCGGCGGGCGCGCGCCGCGCCATCGCGGGCGTTGACGACCCGCAGCGCGGCATCGGCGAGGAGCTTCAGGCGGCTTCGGGTCGCGGACTCGTCCTCGGCGGACCGGCAATCGCGCCGCAGGTGGTGCGCGCCTACGCCTACGCCGCGAACGCGCTCTACAACATGGCGGTCTCGCCCGCCTCGCGCTTCGTCGGGGCGCGAAGGCTCGTCGTCGCCGCCGACGGCGCGCTCAACTTCGTGCCCTTCGAGGCGCTCGTCACCGCGCCGAATGGGACGGACTACTCGACCCTGCCGTACCTCGTCCGCACGAACGAGATCGTTTACGCGCCTTCGGCGTCGGTCGTCGCGGCGGTGCGGCGCGCGCGCGCGGCGGCGGCTGTGCAGTCGGCGCCAGCGCGCGGCGTGCTCGTCGTCGCCGATCCGGTCTTCGACCCTTCGGACGCGCGCGCGCAGGGCAAGGCTCTGAGGGCGCGCGACGACGCGGCGATGCGCGCCGCCTTGCAGAGCGCCATCGGCGACGTGGCGAATCTGAAGTCTCCGAGCCTGCACCTCGTGCGCCTCGCGGGCACGCGCGCCGAGGGCGAGCAGATCGCCGCGCTCGCGCGCCAGTCGGGCGGCGGCGCAGACCTGTGGCTCGACTTCGACGCGAGTGTGGCGAACCTGCGCCAGCGACCGCTCACGCAGTACCGCGTCGTCCACTTCGCCACGCACGGGCTGCTCGACACGGAGCGACCGCAGTTCACGGGGCTCGCGCTCTCGCTCGTCGGCGACGCGGACGACGACGGATTCCTGCGCGTGGACGACGTGTTCAATCTCAAACTCGGCACGCCGCTCGTCATGCTCTCGGCGTGCGAGACGGGCTTGGGGCGCGAGAAGCGCGGCGAGGGCGTCATCGGTCTGACGCGCGCGTTCCTCTACGCGGGCGCGCCGACCGTCGGCGTCTCGCTGTGGTCGGTCGCCGACCGCTCGACGGCGGAGCTGATGCCCGACTTCTACAGGCGCTACCTCGCCGCGCAGTCGCAGCCGCCGGCCGCCGCCTTGCGCGCCGCGCAGCAGCAGATGATCGCGGGCAAGCGTTACAGCGCGCCGTTCTACTGGGCTCCGTTCGTGCTCGTCGGCGACTGGAAATGAAGAAACGATGAAGTCGGAACGATGAACGATGGACTGATGAAGAAGGATGAGGCGATGATGAAGATCGAGAAACCGTCGCGTCGAGCCGCGCTCGTCGCGTTGCTGTTCGTGCTCGCGCTGTGCGCGATGACGGCGTCCGCCGCGATGTCGCAGCACAGGCGCGCGTCGCGTCGCCGTCAGACCGCGCAGCACAACGCGCAGCAGTCGAACGCGCAGCCGACGCCCGCGCCGAAGCGACCGAAGAAGCTGCCGCCGGGCACGCGCGGCTTCGAGCAGTTCGCCAACCGCGACGCCTCCGACAAGCTGATCACGGGCGGCGCGACGCGCGGCGAAGGCAACGACGCCGCCGAGCGCGAGGCGATTGCGAGCCTCGACAGCGGCAAGGAGTCTTACAAGTCCGGCGACTACGCCGCCGCCGCCGCCGCCTTCAGGCGCGCCGCCGATCTCGAACCCACCTGGTTCCGCGCCGAGTACCGTCTCGGCATGGCTTACGAGGCGCTGAATAAATACGCGGACGCGGCGGCAGCCTACGCGAAAGCCGTCGCGCTCACGCCCGACGTGTCGGTTGACGAGGCGGAAGACTTCTACAAGGCGCAGTACAACCTCGCCAACGCCTACGCGCTCGCCGGTCAGCACGACGCGGCGATCAAGACCTACCAGCAGCTCCTCGATTCGACCCCCGTGCCGCTCTCGCGCCCCTACTACAACATGGGGCTCTCCTACGCCGCGCTCGGAAAGACCGCGGAGGCGACCGCCGCCTTCAAGAAGGCCGTCGAGATCAGCCCCGACTTCGCGGAGGCGCACTACAACCTCGGTCTCGCCTGCGCGCGCGCCGAGCAGTACCAGCAGGCGGCGGACGAGTTCAAACGGGCGATCCGCCTCAAGCCCGACTACGCGGAGGCGCACTACAACCTCGGTCTCGTCTATTACATCACCGACGACCGCGCCGGGCTCGCCTCAGAGCAGCGTGCGCTCGCCGCGTTGAAGTCGAGCCTCGCGGCGGAGCTGGCGAAGCTGCGCTGAAAGACGGGCGCGGGGACGCGGAGAAGCGGGGACGCGGAGAACGTCCGGCGCGAGCGGCGTGCGACCGCGAAGCCCCGAAGGGGCGGCATAAGACAGCTTGGGGCGAGAGCCCCAAGGTCACGCGCCGCAAAATCTAAAGAGCCCTGAAGGGGCGGAATAAGATTCTCACGGAGAGAAATTATTTCGCCCCTTCAGGGCTCGAAAATTTTTACGACGCTGTTACTTGGGGCTTCGCCCCCAGCTATTAAATTGCGCCCCGTTGGGGCTTAGGAGCACCCGCGTAGATCGGCGTTCGCCCGTTGTCGTGCGCTCTGCCGGTGAAGTATAGTTTGAGCCTTGCCGGATCGTCGGTCGGTCAATAATCCAACTTCTCGAAGGGAATCGTGATGAGAGAGAGTCTGTCGGTCGTCGGGCGCGCGCTCGCGCTCGCGTTGTGTGTGGCGGGCGCGGCGGCGGCGCAGGGGCAGCCGAAGGGTCAGGGCGCCGCTCAGCCGTCCGAGGGCGAGACGAAGGCGGCGCAGGCTGTGCAGTCGGCGGCGGACGTCGCCTCGGCGGCGACCGCCGCGCAGCAGTTCGTCAAGAAGTACCCGAAGAGCAGTTTGCGCCCGCAGGTGGCGCGCATCGTCGCGGGCAAGCTCGCCGCCGTGCCAGACCCGGCGCAGCGCGCCACGCTCGGCGAGCAAGCCGTGAAGGTGTTCGACCGCCCCGAAGAGCTGGACGTGATCAACCCCGTCCTCATCAACGCCTACATCGAATCGAAGCGGGCAGACGACGCCTTCCGCGTCGCCGCCGCGTGGCTGGAGAAGAACCCGGAGGACGTGCAGGGGCTCACGCAGATGGCGCTGACGGGGATCGATCAGGCGCGCATCGGCAACGGCAAGTTCGTCGCGCAGAGCCAGCAGTACGCGACCAAGGCGATCTCGCTCATCGAGGCGGACAAGCGACCCGCCGCGACGAGCGCCGCAGACTGGGCGGCTTTCAAGACGCAGTGGCTGCCGCAGCTCTACCAGTCGCTCGGGCTGCTCGCCTACGTCACGGGCGACGGCGCGGAGGCGCGCGCGCGTCTGGAGAAAGCCGTCGCGCTCGGCGTCACCGACCCGACCAGCTACGCCCTGCTCGCGGACATGACCGACAAGGAGTACAGCGAGGCGGCGTCGAAGATCAACGCGATGCCCGCCGGGGCGGAGCACGACGCGGCGATGCAGCGGGCGCAGGAGCAGCTCGACAAGGTGATCGAGTCTTACGCGCGCGCCGTCGCGCTCACCGACGGCAAGGCGGGCTTCGAGAAGATGCACGACCAGATGCTCGCGTCGCTGACGAGCTACTACAAGTACCGCAAGGGCTCGACCGACGGGATGCAGCAGTTGATTGACAAGTACAAGAAGCCCGCGGGCGTGTCGCCGTAAGAGCGGCGGAGGGGCGCGGCGGCGCGAAGGCGTTAAGAAGAAGCGGAGGGCGGCGCGAAGGATCAACTTCCTTCGCGCCGCCCTCCCGCGTTGCGCTTCCTTCGCGCCGCGCCGACTCGT
>JAIVGV010000410.1 GCA_020201365.1 Acidobacteriota bacterium | reverse complement strand
TCTTAATACATCTGAATTCGGTAGAAGTGCAACTATTATTTCTGTCTATCCAGTCCATCACGTTGAGTAAACAGGTAGCGCCTAACTACTGATTATGCCGCCACTGGCGGCATAATATGCTTTCTGGTGGTATTATGCCGCTCGCGAGCGGCATAATACCACTATCTGCCCTCACGGAGGTTACCTCATGCAGAAGCCGAAACTGCTGGACGAAGTCCGCAATGTCGCACGCCTCAGGCACCTCAGCCGGAACACCGAGAGCGCCTACGTTAACTTCATTCGCCGTTTCATCCTCTTTCACGGCAAGCGCCACCCGTTAGAGATGGGCGCGGACGAAATTCGTGCTTTTCTCTCATTCCTCGCCGTCGAGCAGAAGGTTGCCGCTTCTACCCAGAACGCCGCCTTCAGCGCCTTGCTCTTCCTCTACCGCGAAGTGCTCAAGAGGGAGTTACCGAGGCTCGAAGGCGTCGAACGTGCGCGCCGCCCGTCGCGCCTCCCCGTCGTCTTCACACGCGCCGAAGTGCAGGCGATCCTTCCGCGCCTCGAAGGCACGCCGCACCTTGTCGTCAGTCTCCTCTACGGCTCAGGTCTCCGGCTCATGGAAGCCCTGCGGCTGCGCGTGAAGGATGTTGATTTCGACGCGCGACAGCTCATCGTGCGGAGCGGCAAAGGTGAGAAGGATCGCGTGACCATGCTGCCGCAGTCAGTTTGCGCCGATCTGAGACGCCACCTCGCGCGCGTCAAGCTTCTGCACGAAGCCGACTGCGCGAGGGGCTTCGGTGAAGTCTGGTTGCCCTACGCCCTGAGTCGCAAGTACCCGAACGCGGCGCACGAGTGGGGCTGGCAGTACGTCTTCCCTTCGGCGAAGATTTCAACCGGCGATGACGGCAAGCCGCGCCGTCAACACACCTGCGATTCCCCGATCCAGAAAGCCGTCAAGCGCGCCCTGCACGCCGCCGGCGTCACGAAGCACGGCGGCTGCCACACCTTCCGCCACAGCTTCGCCACGCACCTGCTCGAATCGGGCTACGACATCCGCACCGTGCAGGAACTTCTCGGACACAAAGACGTGAAGACGACGATGGTTTACACGCACGTCCTCAACCGCGGCGGGCGTGCAGTCCTCAGCCCGCTCGACGGTCAGAGGGGGAATGTCGAGCGGTTGCGCGTGGAGAATTAGAGTGGAATGTTGCCGTGCTTCCTCGGCGGGTTCGTGTCGCGCTTGTTCTCAAGGAGCGCGAGCGCGCGGATGAGCTTGGGGCGGGTCTGCGCGGGCTCGATGATCTCGTCTATGAAGCCGCGCTCGGCGGCGACGTAAGGGTTGGCGAACTTCTCCTCGAACTCCGTGATGCGCGCGCGCCGCGCTGCGTCCTTGTCGTCAGCCTTCTCGATCTCCCTGCGGTAGAGCACGCCGACCGCGCCCTCCGCGCCCATGACGGCGATCTCGGCGGTGGGGTAGGCGAAGTTCACGTCCGTGCGGATGTGCTTCGACGCCATGACGCAGTATGCGCCGCCGTATGCCTTGCGCGTGATGACCGTGATCTTCGGCACGGTCGCCTCGGCGAAGGCGTAGAGGAGCTTCGCGCCGTGTCGGATGATGCCGCCGTGCTCCTGCTGCACGCCGGGCAGAAAGCCGGGCACGTCCTCGAACGTGACGAGCGGGATGTTGAAGCAGTCGCAGAAGCGCACGAAGCGCGCGGCTTTCACCGAGGCGTCAATGTCTAACACGCCCGCGAGAAACGCGGGCTGGTTGGCGACGACGCCGACGCTGCGCCCCGCCAGCCGCGCGAAGCCGACGACGATGTTCGGCGCGTACCGGGCGTGAACCTCGAAGAAGTAGCCGTCGTCGATGACGGCGTGGATCACCTCGCGTATGTCGTAGGGCTGGTTCGACACCTCGGGGATGATCGTGTTCAGTCTTTCTTCCGTCCGATCAACCGGATCGCTTGACGCGACGCGCGGCGCTTCCTCCATGTTGTTCGAGGGGATGAAGGAGAGCAGCTCGCGCGTCAGTTGCAGCGCGTGGCGGTCGTCGTCCGCCTCGAAGTGCGCGACGCCCGACGTGCGGTTGTGCGTGTCCGCGCCGCCGAGTTCTTCCTTCGTCACCTCCTCGTGGGTGACGGAGCGGATCACGTCGGGACCAGTGATGAACATGTAGGACGTGCCGCGCACCATGATGTTGAAGTCCGTGATCGCGGGGCTGTACACCGCGCCGCCCGCGCAAGGTCCCATGATGCAGCTGATCTGCGGGACGACGCCGGAGGCGAGCGTGTTGCGCAGGAAGATGTCGGCGTAGCCGCCGAGACTTAAGACGCCCTCCTGTATGCGCGCTCCGCCCGAATCGTTCAAGCCGACGACGGGCGCGCCGACCTTCATCGCCAAGTCCATCACCTTGCAGATTTTTTCGGCGTGCGTCTCCGAGAGCGAGCCGCCGAAGACCGTGAAGTCCTGCGCGAAGACGAAGACGCGGCGACCGTCCACGAGCCCGTGCCCCGTGACGACGCCGTCGCCCGGAAACTTCTGCTTGTCGAGACCGAAGTCGCTCGTGCGGTGCCGGACGAACTTGTCGAACTCCTCGAACGTCCCCTCGTCCAAGAGGAACTCCAAGCGCTCGCGCGCCGTCAGTTTGTTCGCCGCGTGCTGCTTCGCGACGCGGTCGGCTCCGCCGCCCTCTGCCGCGCGCCGCTCGCGCTCGCGCAGCCGTTCGAGTTTTGCAGGGTGCTGCTCGGTCTGCTTCTGTGTGGTTGCCATAAGGTTGGAGAATTATAGATGCAACGGGGGGAAAGACAGAAGCACCTGCCTCACACGACCATGCGGCGGCGCAGCGCACGCATCGCCCACTCGGCGCAGAGGAGAGCACCGAGCAGAAGGTAGAGCAGCTCCCAGACGTGGCGCGCGGCGAGCCGCCCGATGAGCAGGGCGCGCGTCAGGTCAACCGCGCTCGTGAGCGGGATGATCCAGGAGACGACTTGTAAAGCGCGCGGCAGCACTTCGACGGGGAACCAGGCGCCGCAGAGGAAGGTGACGGAGAAGAAGACGGCGTTCCAGAGGTTGTAGGCGTCTATGTCGCGGACGTGCGCGGTGAAGACGAGCGTCAGTGCGGCGATGAAGAAGCTGCCCGCGACGAGCGGCACGGGCGTCAGGAGCGCGAGCGGCGAGCGGGTCGCGCCCGCGAGGGCGAGGATGGCGAGGATGATGACGGCGTCGATGAGCGCCTTGCTCGTCGCCCAGGCGAGCTCCGCGAAGGCGAGCGACTCCGGCTCGACGGGCGAGGCGAGGATGGCGTCGAAGGTCTGTTGATAGACCATGCGGAAGTAGGAGCCGTAAGCCGCCTCGAACATCGCGCGCGTGAGCACGGCGAAGCCGAGCACGCCCGCGCCCGCGAACGTGAGGTAGGAGACGCCCCCGACTTCCGACGAGATGAGCGCGCCGACGCCCCAGCCGAACGCGAAGATCATAAAAATCGGCTCGACGAGCGGCGACGCCAGCTCCATCTTCCACAGGCGCAGATAGACCTCGAAGTGGCGCAGCCAGACGGCGCGCACGTCGCCCAGATTCACGCGGGTGAAAGCGGTCAGCATTCAGTAAGCGGCGAGCAGCATCCGCCGGTCAGCCGGAATCCGGCTCGGCGAAAGGGAAGCCGCGCCGTTCGATCAGTTCGCGCAGTTCATCCAACGCGCGCGGCACGCGCTCGCGCACCTCCGGCGGGTAAGCGTAGCGCGCGGCGTGCAGCCGGAACTCGTCCTCGTCGAGCACACGGTAACTGAAGTCGGGCGCGACGAGCACGTCTATGTCGAGGTCAACGAAGGTCAGCAGCCGCCCGTCGAACTCGGCGGGGCGGTTGACGTTGCAGTAGTAATACTGAAGCTCGCCCGAAGGCTCGCGGAAGCGGAAGACGCTGTACCAGCGATCCGTCCAGTAGAACTCGCGGCTCAGCGTGCCGCGCCGGAGCGTGCCGAGCTGCGCGTGCCTGACCTCAGACGCGAAGACGCCTTCGACGACGACGAGCGACGCGGCGCGACTGACGAGCCGTGCGCGCCACTCGCGGTGCGTGCGACCGTCGTACTTGAGCGAGCGGACGATGATCTCTTCGTCGTCGTTCATCGAAACATCAACGCGCCGTCTGCCGTCCCTGCTCCTCTTCCGGCTCGTCGCCGACGATCTCCAGGAAGACGTCTTCGAGGTTCGACGGTCTGAGGATCGTGCGGCGCCCTTCGTAGCGGCGCATGAGCGGCGTGAGCAGTTCGGGCGAAGCCGCGAAGTAGAGGTGCGCGCCGGAGCGCTCGACGGCGCGCACGCGCCCCCCGTCGGAGACTTCGGAGAGCGGCAAATCTGCCGCGTCGCGGACTTCGAGCGTGTAGGCGTCGAAGTGGCGCTCGACGAGCGCGCGCGGCGTGCCTTCGGCGACGATGCGACCGCGGTTGATGATGAGGAGACGGTCGCAGAGCCGCTCGGCTTCGTCCATGTAGTGCGTCGAGATGAGCACGGTGAGCCGCGACGAGCGGCGCAACTCTTCGAGGTGACGCCAGATGTCCTGGCGCACTTGCGGGTCGAGACCCGTGGTCGGTTCGTCCAGGACGAGCAGGCGCGGCTCGTGCAGGAGCGCGCGCGCGATCATCAGACGCCGCTTCATGCCGCCGGAGAGTTCCTCGATGCGCGCGCCGCCGCGCCCGCCGAGTCCGATAAAGCCCAGCAGCTCAGCCGTCCGTTTGAGCGCGACGGGGCGGGGGAGGCGGAAGTAGCGCGCGGTGGTGAGGAGGTTCTGGCGCACGCTCAAATCCGGATCGAGGTTGTTCTCCTGCGGCACGACGCCGATGAGCGAGCGTATGCGTCGCGCGCGGCGGCGCACGTCGAGCCCTTCGACGCAGAGCTCCCCGGCGTCAAGCGGCGCGCGGCAGGCGACCATGCGCATCGTCGTGGACTTGCCCGCGCCGTTCGGACCCAGCAGCCCGAACGCCTCGCCGCGCTCGACGCAAAAGCTGATGCCGTTAACCGCCGCGCGCTCGCCGTAGAACTTCGTCAGCCCTGCGGCTTCGACGGCTCGCTCGCGCGTGCGCGACTCGCCGGCGCGCGACTGCGAGCCGCGCAGAGTTTCGTGCGCGCCCGCGCGTTCGTTCGGCTGAGCCTGCTCGTTCGGAAGCACTGAGACCGCGAGTCTATCATCTCCGCGGAGCGCGGACGGGGTTGCGCAGCGTGCCGACGTGCTCGACCTCGACCTCGACGGTGTCGCCGTCGCGCAGAGGGGCGACCCCGGCGGGCGTGCCCGTCGAGATCACGTCGCCCGCTTCGAGCGTCATCATGCGCGAGACGTAGCGGATGAGGAAGGGGACTGAGAAAGCCATCTCGCTCGTGCGCCCGCGCTGGCGGACTTCGCCGTTGACGCGCGTCTCGACTCTGAGATCGAGCGGGTCAACGTCGGTGACGACGAAGGG
>JAIVGV010000134.1 GCA_020201365.1 Acidobacteriota bacterium | reverse complement strand
CTCCGATGGCGTATAATCTCCGCGCGCGTTATTCACGAGCGATGACCCCGTCTCGTCCTTTCTACAACCGTTCGGTCAACTCTTCTCGATAGCCGACGTGATCGCTGAAGGCACACTGATCGCGCACTACCGCGTCATCGCGCCGCTCGGCGCGGGCGGGATGGGCGCGGTCTATCGCGCGCACGACGAGAAGCTCGGTCGCACGGTCGCGCTCAAAGTCCTTCAGCCCGAAGCGCTGGCGCAAGCCGACCGCCGCCGCCGCTTCCTGCAAGAGGCGCGCGCCGCCTCCGCCCTGAACCACCCGCACATCCTCACCGTCTATGAGATCGGCGAGGAGGACGGCAAGCCCTACATCGCGATGGAGTACGTCGAGGGCGAGACCGTGCGCGAGAAGATCGCCGGGGGCATGCTCCCGTTCAAAGACGCGCTGGAGATCGCCGTCCAGTTCGCCGAAGGGCTGGCGAAGGCGCACGAGCACGGCATCGTCCACCGCGACATCAAGCCGGAGAACCTGATCGTCAGCCGCGACGGCTACGCCAAGATTCTGGACTTCGGCTTGGCGAAGCTCGTCGAGCCGCGCGCGGGCGCGTTCGCGTCGGTCGCCGCCGACAGCGCGCAGAAGACTTTGATTCAGGTCAACACGCAGTCGGGCACGATCATGGGGACGATCAGCTACATGTCGCCCGAACAGTTGACGGGGCGGCGCGTGGACGCGCGCTCGGACGTCTTCTCCTTCGGCGTCGTGCTCTACGAGATGGCGACCGGTCGCGCGCCCTTCGAGCGCGAGAACCGCATCGACACGATGCACGCCATCCTGCACGAGGAGACGCCCGCGCCCCACTCCGTCCGTAGCGATCTCCCGCTCGACCTCCACCGCATCGTCTCGCAGGCTCTCGCGAAAGAGCCGAAGGCGCGCTACCAGGCGATCAAGGAACTCTGCTCCGATCTCAAAACTCTGAAGCGCGACGTCGAGCTCGGCAGAGCCCCGACCGCCGCGCGCACGAAACTCGTGCTGCGGCACGTCGTCGTCCCGCGCCGCGCCGCGCCGAAGCTCGACTACGCGGCGGAGCTCAACGAGGCGCAGTACGAGGCGGTGATGACGACCGACGGCGCGCTGCTCGTCGTCGCGGGCGCCGGGACGGGCAAGACGCGCACGCTCGTCTATCGCGTCGCGCGCTTAGTCGAGACGGGCGCGCGCCCCGAGTCCGTCCTGCTCCTCACGTTCACGCGCCGCGCCGCGTCGAGCATGCTCGCGCGCGCCGCGTCGCTCGCCGACGAGCGCTGCCAGCGCGTCTCCGGCGGCACGTTCCACTCGCTCGCGCACTCGGTGCTGCGCAAGAACGCCGAGGCGGTCGGCGTCAGCCGCGCCTTCACCGTGCTCGACTCCTCCGACACGGAGGATTTGATCGATCTCCTCCGCCGCCAGATGAACCTGACGGGGAAGGATCGCCGCTTCCCGCGCAAGCGAACCGCCTGCGCGATCTTCAGCATGGCGGTCAACAAGCTGCTCACGCTCCGGGAGGTTCTCGACCAGTACTACCCGCAGTTCGCGCACGAGGAGCACGACCTGGAGCAGTTGTACCAAGCCTTCGAGTCGTACAAGCGCACGCGCCACATGCTCACCTACGACGATCTGCTCGTGCGCCTGCGCGAGGCTCTGGAAGCCGACGCCGATCTCTGCGCGCGCCTCTCCGGGCAGTACCGCTTCGTGATGGTGGACGAGTATCAGGACACGAACCGCTTGCAGGCGCGCCTCGTGCGGCTGCTCGCGGCGACGCACGACAACGTCGCGGTCGTCGGCGACGAGTGTCAGGCGATCTACTCGTTCCGCGGCGCGTCGTTTCGCAACATGCTGGAGTTCCCCGAACTCTTCCCCGGCGCGCGCCTCATCAAGCTCGAAGAGAACTTCCGCAGCACGCAGCCCGTCCTCGACGTGGCGAACGCCGTCATCGCCTCGGCGCGCGAGGGCTACGCCAAGCGGCTCTTCTCGCGCGCCGAGGGCGGGGAAGCGCCCCTGCTCGTCGGCGCGGGCGACGAGAACGAGCAGTCGCGCTTCGTCGCGCAGCGCGTCGCGGAGCTGAAGGATGAGGGCGTGCCGCTCTCCGAGATCGCCGTCCTCTTCCGCGCCAGCTCCCACTCGTTCGATTTAGAGATCGAGCTCGGCAAGCACGGCATCCCGTTCCGCAAGTTCGGCGGCATACGCTTCGCCGAGTCAGCCCACGTCAAAGACGCGCTCTCGTTCCTGCGCGTCGCCATGAACCCGGCGGACACGCTCTCGTGGTTCCGCGCGCTGAAGTTGATCGATCACGTCGGCGACGCCACCGTCCAGCAGGTGCTCGACTACCTCGAAGTCGAGCGGCGCGACTTCCGCACGTCGCGCTCGCGCGGCGCGCTCTTCCGGCGGCTCAAACAGTTCCCCTCGCGCGCGTCCTACGCCGACCAGCTCGTGCGCCTCGCGCACCTGCTGTGCAACGTCTGCGAGGAGCGCTCGCCGCACGCGCAGCTCTCGCAAGTCCTGCGCTTCTACCGCCCCGCCCTCAAGAGTCGTTACGACGACTACCCGCGCCGCCAGCGCGACCTCGAACACCTGCTCGCGATCTCGAGGCGCTACAAGGCGGCTTCCGAGCTGCTCGCGGACGTGGCGCTCGACCCCTCGGACGCGGCGCAGTCGCCCGACGGCAGGCGCGCGGGCGGCTACGTCACGCTCTCGACCGTGCACTCGGCGAAGGGCTTGGAGTGGGACACGGTGTTCGCGATCTGGATGGCTGACGGCTGGTTTCCGTCGTCGCGCTCGGCGGACGAGTTCGAGGACTTGGAGGAGGAGCGACGCCTGCTCTACGTCGCCACGACGCGCGCCAAGCGGCGGCTCTATTACACCTACCCGCAGGACATTTTCCGCGGCGGCGTCGCGGACGCGGCGCCCGCCGCATCGCGCTTCCTCGACGCCGTGCCCGACACGGTGCTCGCGCGCGCCGTGCTCGCGGGCGACTCGTGAGACGCGCGCCGTCTGGTGACAGAAAAGCGCCGAGCCGCGATCCTTAAAGTGATCGCGGCTCGGCGCACGTCGTCTTTAACGCCGTCTTGCTCCGGTCAGGTTAGGGTCTGCCGAAGATGTTGCCGAGGATGCTGCCCGCGCGGCTGCGACCGCCGTAGTTGCCGTACCTGCCGTTGTACTGGCGGTAGCCCTGGTCGTAGCCCTGCAGGAAGCCCTGGCGGAAAGCCTGTGAAGAGGCGTTCTTGTAGTAGTGCGACCGCTGCGGGTCGTAGCTCTGCCCGCGCTGCGCGTCGCTCGCGCCCGTGTTCACACCGTACTGGTAACCCTGATTGACGGCAGCCTGATCGTAGCCGCCGTAACCGCCGTAGTTGCCGTAGCCGCCGTTGCGACCGTAGTAGCCGTTATTCCCGTAGGAACCGTTGTTGCCGTAGTAGCCGTTGTTGCGCTGGCGCTCACGCTCGCGCTCCCTCCGCTCACGCTCCCAACGGTCTCGGTCGCGGTTGCGATCCTGATTGCGGTCGCGGTCGCGACGGTACTGACCGTTCGGGTACTGCTGCGGGTACTGCGCGCGCGCGACAGTCCCGCCCGCGAGTGTGAAGCCGAACGCCAGCAGCGCCAGCCACAGACCCACGCGCTTGATCGAAAAAGATTGTGATTTCATTGCCGAACCTCCTGACCTCCTGCCCGAATACTATGGCAACGGGCGTGCCGCAGCCGGCGCGCGCCGAAACTACGACGAATTGCGCGACTGCGCGCGGGTGTCGCGCCCCGGTGAATCGAACGGCGACACCATTTCGTATCGTCGCTATTCGTCATCGTCTGCTTCCGCCGAGCGCCGCGAGCCGCGTACAATGGCTGACGAACCCCGGACGCCGCAGCGCGCCGACCGTCGTGAGCGCGCCACACGCCAAAAAAAAGGTTATGAGACACACAACACACGCGCTCGCCCTCGTCCTTCTCCTCTTCGCCGCCGCGTCCGCGCAGCACGGGCGACTCCCCATCCCGCTCCCGACGCCCGCGCCCAAACCGACTCCTAACGGCGAGAACGCGCCGACGATGAAGAAGCCCGACCACGTCGCCGCCGCGCCCTCGCACCCGCACCGCTCCTACGACGCCGCGCACGACGCGACCTACGTCAACATAGACATCCCGCTCGTCTCCCACACCGAGCGCAAACTCTCCGCGACCGCCCTCGCCTTCGAGGGGCGCGACGTCTTCCTCACCTTCCAGCTCGCCTACCGCGGCAAGCACAATGACGATCTCGTAGCTGCCTACATCGTCATCGAATCAACGTCCGCGCCCGACGCCAAAGCTCCAGCGCTCGACGGCGCGCGCCGCCTCGAAGTCCGCGCCGACGCCTACGAGTACGCCTACGACCTGACGGACTACAAGGCTGGCACCGCCGATCAGACCGGCGCGACGCAGAAGAACGCCCCGGCGCTCCGGCGCGAGATCGCCATCTTCCGCATCGAGCCCGACGACCTCTTGCAAATCGCCCCCGCCAACCGCGTCGAGCTGAAACTCGGCACCGAAGAGTTCACCGTCAAGTCGCCCCAGCTCACGGAGCTGCGCCGCACGCTCGCCACCGGCGACAAACCTTGAGTGGCGTCGTGCCACTTCGCGCCGCGGCGTCGCGCGCCAAAGTCAACACCCCCGCCCGAACGATCAGACGACATGAAGAGCTGCCCCGTCTGCCACGCCGCCTACCCCGACGAAGCCGCCTTCTGCGGCAGCGACGGCACGCCCCTCGTCGCGCGCCCCGAAGTGCCCGCCACTGCCCCCTGCGCCAAGTGCGGCACACAGATGCGCCGCGGCTTCCTCTACCGCACCAACAGCCAACGCCTCAGCGGCGACATGCGCTACCTCACCTGGCTCGAAGGCGACTCGCCCGACGAGAACATTCAGGACGTACACCGCCGCGGCGCGACACAGTTCCGCCTCACCTCTTACCGCTGCCCCGCCTGCGGCTACGTCGAACTCTACGCCGTCGAGCCGCAGCAGTGGACTTGGTAAGCGCGGGGCAAAGCTCTACTCGTGCGCGCGTGCTGCTCCGATCTTAGTCGTGTCGGTATGCCCGAAGCGTTCTATAATGTTTTCAACCGTCCGAAGGCGAGGGGTGAGAGATGCGCGCAATCTGGCGAGACGCGGTGCTGGCAGAGAGCGACGACACGGTGGTCGTCGAAGGCAATCATTACTTCCCGGAAAACTCGATCCGGCGCGAACACTTCCGCGCGAGCGACACGCACACGCATTGTCCGTGGAAGGGCGAGGCGAGCTACTACGACATCGTCGTGGGCAGTGAGACGAACCGCGACGCCGCCTGGTACTACCACCACCCCAAAGACGCCGCACGCGAGATAAAAGGGCGCGTCGCCTTCTGGAAAGGCGTCCGCGTGGAGTGAGTAGAGCAGGCGGATTCGTTCGAAGACCCTCATGATTAC
>JAIVGV010000409.1 GCA_020201365.1 Acidobacteriota bacterium | reverse complement strand
CGCGACAGCCATCTCCGAGCCGTTGACGCCGTTGCCGTTGCCGAAGAAGACGACGATGTAGCCGTAGAAGAGGTTGCCGCTCGTGTCGAAGGCGAGCGTGGGGTCGGAGCCGAAATCAATGCCGTTCGCGCCCTGCGCCGGAGGCAGCGGCAGGTCAACGCCGCCCCAGCTCGCGCCGCCCTTCGCGGAGTAGTAGCCGCGCATCGGCAGGCGGAAGATCTCGTTCGATCCGGCCGCGAGCATCTTCGCGTTCGCCGAGTTGAGCGTGATGTAGGTCTCGCTCTGCGGACCGCACTCGTTCGAGACGTCCACGTTGCTGCCGAAGCTGAGCGAGGAGGTCGCTCCACCGTCGCCGAGTGGCTGGTTATTCTTCATGTACTGGTACTTGTCCCACCACGTCGGGTTGTTCTGCGTGTTGGTCTGCGGGAAGGCGGGGACGGCGGCGACGAGCGAGAAGACGAGAGCCAGCGCCGTCGTGATCGAGGTTCGTGCGCGCATCTGTGATGCTCCTTGTAATTCGGTTTTGAAACGGGTGACTAACCGGCGAACGCTTTCTCGGGGCGGGGCGTGCCCGGCGTCGTCCGCCGAATCAGAGGATTGTGCCCTGCATTAATAAGGCAAACAGCGCGGCGAGTCAACGGCGGGAGGGAACTACGGGAAGCGTGCGGGCGCGCGGCACAGATTCGAGCCGCGCGCCCGCTAACGTCGGTTGTATGGCTTGCTCACGACGTCGCGTCGCCTGCTAACGACGTTGTCGGGCGTGCTAAGAGATTTTTCGCGCGTGCTAACGGCGTTGTCATGCGTGCAAATTACGTTGTCGTGAGGCGCAAGAGACTCTGCGAAACGCTAAACCCTGCCGTATTCGGGCAATATTCGCGCCTCCGCGGACGAATTGACGAAATTACCGACGCCGCCCCTGCGGTCGTCCCGAAATCTACCCCGGTCTGTCCTCGTTTGATGATGCGACGCCGAACCCGCGGCGCTTGAGGCGATCAAAACTCAGTCCGGCGTCTCGGAGGCCGCGTATCATGCCACGATCTTCTTTCCGGTCAAGAGGCAATTTTCATTCGGACAGGCAAGACCGTTGCCTCCGATAGCGTGATGATACTGCGGCGCGCAGTCTAACACGCTTATAGAGAGTGTTAGACTGCGCGCCGCAGTATCATCAGTAGTGAGATGCTCGTTCGCGAGGAATCATTCGACGGCAAAAAATGTTAAGGTAGAGGTTATGCCCTGGATGATGAGTATGGGGGCTATTAAATTAAGCATTTGGCGACATCTAACTTAACGATTAACGGAGTAGAAAGAAGTGTCCACGGAAAATCTCCACACGCTGGCGACGCTGATTAGACGAGAGCGCGACACCTTACTCGCCCAATGGCGGCAAGAGGTACGACGACTTCCTGTGGCGCATGATTTCGATGTGCCCACTCTAAACGATCACATTCCCGATTTACTTGATGAACTAGCCGATGAGCTGGAAGCGTTTGTTGACGAGTCAATGATCGGGGAATTAAAAAAGAATTCTGTGATTCATGGCTTGGACCGGCTCCGCCTCGGATTCGATGTCGAGGAGGTCGTGGGCGAATACAACGCCCTGCGCGGTGTCATCCAAGACCTGATCGAAAGGCATGACCTGAGCCTTCGCGGGCCAGTAAACCGCACCATCAACCGCGTCATTGACATGTCCATCGGTCTTGCGGTGAAGACTTACGCCGCGCAAAAAGCTCTGGAGATACAGCAACGTCGTGAGGAGCACTTGGCTTTCGTCGCTCACGATCTCAGGTCCCCACTCGCATCTATCGCGATGGCGGCTCAGCTTCTTGAACGTACAGTTCCTGACATGGTCAAGGACGAGCGGGCTGCCACATTACTGGAGACGATGCATCGTAACGTCAGACGCTTAAATTCACTTGTCTTCAAAGTAGTGCGAGAGGACGCGAGTCTGAAGGCGAAGGGGAATGCACAAGTAGAGCGGCGGGAAGTAAATCTGAGGGCGCTGGTTGAATTTCTTGTTAGCGACCTCAGCCCGTTGGCGACTGCTTCAAACTTGAGGTTGATCAACAACGTTCCCGAAGAGCTGACGGCGTTCGTTGATGCCAGCATGATGACCCTTATTTTCCAGAACTTGATTTCTAACGCCATCGACTACACGCCGGACGGAGAAGTCATCATCGGAGCGCAGAAGACCAAAGAACCCGCTGCTATCGAATGTTGGGTGAGCGACAATGGCGCAGGGATTCCAGCAGACCGGCTGGAAAAGGTGTTCGACAAGCTAGAAACCGATCCGGACAAGAAAAGCGGGATGGGACTTGGCTTAGCAATCGTCAAGCAGTTCGTTGAAGCTCACGGCGGTCAGGTGGCTGTCGAAAGCGAACTCGGTCAAGGCACAACGTTCCGATTCACAATTCCTGACAGGGCGGGAGAAGGGTAGGAACGGTCATCAAGCCCGCGTCTAACAACTCGTTCAACCGGACACGCCGATAGCATCCCTTTCATCGTTGTCTTCTCCGTTCGGCTTGAATGCTTCATGCGGCGCGCCGGTGCTCCTCTGTCTTCTCGATGATCTGACTAATGTCAGGATACGCTTTTTTGCGCTTACTCATACCCTCCTCGTCGCCGCCATAGCTCATCAGAATCGTCGCCCGTCGCCACGCAAACAGTTCGCGCGCCCCGCGAGCTTGTGTATAATTCTGCGCGCTCTTGACAAGTCTTCGGCAGGGCGAGGGATGAGATGAAGGCTCGTGTGATGACGTTTCGTGTGGCGCTGGCGTCGTGCGTCGGCGTGTCGGCGTTGATCTCGTTGGCGGGGTGCAAGGCGGGCGGCGGAGCGGGCGGGGGCTCTGTGCAGACGGGCTCGACGCAGCAGCCCGTGACGGTCGGGCAGGAGCAGGGCGTCGAGAAGCAGAAGCCCGCGCCGGGGACGGGCAACGTGCAGGGCACGGTGCTCTACAACGGCAAGCCCGTCGGGAACATCAAGGTCAAGCTGTGCGAGAAGTTCAACCGCTTCTTCGGCGGCTGCGACGGGAAGATTTTCACGGCGCAGACCGAAAGCGACGGCGTCTATGTCATCGCCAACGTCCCGCCGAACACCTACGAGGCGCTCACCGCCCAGGTCTTCGACACGGACATGTACGTCTTCGCCACGTCGGGGGTCGGCGGGCTCAGCTCGGAGAAGTACGAGGTGAAGGCGGATAAGACGCTCTTCATCACGCCGACCAACTTGTTCAAAGACGATCTCAGGATCGTCAGCCCGAAAGCGGGCTCGAAGGTCAGCGCGCAGGGGTTAGTGCTGAAGTGGCAGCCCTACCCGGACGCGGCTTACTACAAGTTCACGCTCTACGCGCAGGAGCCCGGAACCGTGTCGCCGTACATCAACCAGCGCACCGAGGAGACTTCCGCCGCGCTCGACAAGCCGATGCCGAAGGGCGAGTACCGCATCGAGGTCGAAGCCTACAACTCGAACGACAAGAAGCTCGCCGAGTGCGCCGACGACCTCAAGTTCACGATCACGGACGGGACGGCGCAGTGAGCCGAGGCGCGCCGCGCGGCTAGCCTGTTGGAAGGAGCATGAGGATGGAGTTGAAGCGGCGCGCGTTGCTGGCGGGCATCGGGAGCGTCGGCGCGGGGCTCGTCCTCGTCGGCTGCGGGGGCGCGAACAAGACGGGCGAGTCGCAGTCTCAGACGCCACCGCACAAGGACGAAGACGCGAAGGGCGGCGAGGTCACCGCGACCGAAGACCTGATGCGCGAGCACGGCGTGCTGCGCCGCGCGCTCTTCGTCTATAGCGAGACGGCGGCGAAGCTGCGCGCGAACGCCTCAGCGTTCGCGCCCGACGCGCTGCAAAAAACAGCCAGCCTCTTCCGCGCCTTCGGCGAGGAGTACCACGAGAAGAAGCTCGAAGAGGCTTACATCTTCCCGGCGGTCAAGCAGGCGGGCGGCGCGGCGGCTGCTCTGCCCGACGTGCTCGTCGCGCAGCACCAGCGCGGGCGCGAGATCACCGACTACATCATCTCCGTCACGCGCGGCGCGAAGCTCGGCGCGGCGAACGCCGAGGAGCTTGCGCGCGCGCTCGACGCCTTCGTCCGCATGTACCGCGCCCACGCCGCGCGCGAGGACACGATCATCTTCCCGGCGTGGAAGCAGACGATGACGGCGAAGCAGCTCGACGAGATGGGCGACAAGTTCGAGGAGATCGAGAAGGGGCAGTTCGGCGAGGACGGCTACGAGGACGCGGTCAAGCAGATCGGCGACATCGAGGGCGCGCTCGGTCTCGCGGACATCTCGCAGTTCACCGCGCCGCCGCCGCCCGCCGCGAAGTGAGTCGCCGTCGCGCGCGTCGGTCGCGAGTGAGCGCGCCGTAGTTCGTGCGCGTCGGCGCCCATTCTGTATAATCCATCCCGCACATGCCGAAACGCACGGACATACGCAAAATCTTAATCATCGGATCGGGACCCATCGTCATCGGGCAGGCGTGCGAGTTCGACTACTCGGGCACACAGGCGTGCAAGGCTCTGCGCTCCGAGGGCTACGAGGTCGTGCTCGTCAACTCCAACCCGGCGACGATCATGACCGACCCTGAAACCGCCGACCGCACCTACGTCGAGCCGCTCACCGTCGAATCCGTCGCCGAGATTATCCGCCGCGAGCGACCCGACGCGCTGCTCCCGACCGTCGGCGGTCAGACCGCGCTCAACCTCGCGATGGCTCTGGACGACGCGGGCGTGCTCGCCGAATGCAACGTCGAGATGATCGGCGCGAAGCGCGAGGCGATCAGCGTCGCCGAGGATCGGGAGCTGTTCAAGCGCGCGATGGAGGAGGCGGGCTTAGAGATGCCGCGCGGCGGCTTCGCGCACAGTTGGGCGGAGGCTGAGAAGATCGTCGAAGAGACGGGCTATCCCGCGATTGTCCGCCCCAGCTTCACGCTCGGCGGGACGGGCGGAGGCACCGCGTTCAACCCCGAAGAGTTCGAGGAGATTGTCAGGAACGGTCTCGCCGCGTCGCCGATCCAGCAGGTCTTGATCGAAGAGTCAATCCTCGGCTGGAAGGAGTTCGAGCTGGAGGTGATGCGCGACCTCGCGGATAACGTCGTCATCATCTGCTCGATTGAGAACTTCGATCCGATGGGGGTGCATACGGGCGACTCGATCACGGTCGCGCCCGCGCAGACTTTGACGGACGTCGAGTACCAAGCCCTGCGCGATCAGGCGATCAAGATCATCCGCAAGGTCGGCGTCGAGACGGGCGGCTCGAACATACAGTTCGCCGTGAGCCCCACGGACGGCGCGGTGCGCGTGATTGAAATGAACCCGCGCGTCTCGCGCTCTTCGGCGCTCGCGTCGAAGGCGACGGGCTTCCCCATCGCGAAGATCGCCGCCAAGCTCGCCGTCGGCTACACGCTCGACGAGATTCCGAACGACATCACGAAGAAGACGCCCGCCTCTTTCGAGCCGACGATTGAT
>JAIVGV010000133.1 GCA_020201365.1 Acidobacteriota bacterium | reverse complement strand
GTTGATCCCCGTGCCCGGCTTCGGCGCGGGCGACTTGAGCATGGCGGGGAACCTCGCCGCCTACGTTGACCGCGGCGTGTTCGGGAGGCACACGTGGAAGCCCCTCTACGATCCCGAAGGTCTGCTGAGCACGATCCCCGCCGTCGCGACGGCGCTCTGCGGCGTGCTCACGGGGCAACTCCTGCGCTCGCGGCGCGCGCCGCTCGAAAAGGTGGCGGCGATGTTCGTCGCGGGCGCGCTCTGCATGATCGTCGGCTGGGCTTGGAACTACTGGTTCCCCGTGAACAAGGCTCTGTGGACAAGCTCTTACGTCGTCCTGACCGCCGGGATGGCGCTCCAACTGCTCGCCACCTGCTACTGGCTCGTTGACATCAAAGGATGCCGGCGCTGGGCGCAGCCCTTCCTCGCCTTCGGCACTAACGCGCTGGCGGTTTACTTCCTCTCGGAGTTCACCGTGCTCGTCGCCTCGCTCGTCAAGTTCACGCGCGCCGACGGCAGCCGCGCGGACGCGCTCGGACTGATCTACGAAAAGCTATTCGCTTCGTGGCTCGCGCCCGTCAACGCCTCGCTGATGTTCGCCGTCTGCACGGTGCTCGTGTGGCTCGGCGTGATGTCTATTCTCTATCGCAAGCGCATCTTCATCAGGGTCTGAAGGGGCTGACGCGCTAACCGCCCGCCCGTGCGGGCGCACTGACGATTCACCGTCTCGCGCGCGCGCCGGGCGGCTCCCGGACGCGACTCACGATTCACGACGCGCGAGCAAAAGTTTATACTCGCGTCACGCCTGGGGAGAATGCGGGTTCGATCAGAGGTTCCACGATGAAGCGAGATCGCGCCGTTGCGCCCGGAAGTTTATCGGCATACGTCTTGGCGGCCCTCGCCCTGTTGTTGGCGACGCCGCTCGCCTGCGTCGCTCAGGGCGGCGTGGGCAGCGTCCCGGCAAGTGCCGTCGTCGACCCGGAGGCGGCGCGCATCCGCGACGAGAAGCAGCGCGAGATGCAGCTCAGAAACCTTGAAGCCGAGACGAAGCCGCGCGCCAACGAGGAGGCCATCAAAGCCGCTCTCGATCAACTCAACCAGGACTTCAAGCGCATCCAGATCATCCGCAACGACATCGCGCACGCCGTCAAGGTCGAGGGCGTCCTCGATTACAAGCGCGTCTCCGACCAGACCGCGGAAGTGAAAAAGCGCGCCCTCAGAATGCAGGGTTATCTCGCGCTGCGCGGCACGGGCGCAGACGCGAAGGATCAGTCCGAGCAGGTCGGAGACGACGGCGAGCAGATCAAGGGCGCGCTCGTGAGGCTGTGCAAACGGATCGACAGCTTCGTCGCGAACCCGAAGTTCACGTCGCCGCTCGTCGCCGACGTGGGAGCGACGGCGAGCGCCAACCGCGACCTGCGAGAGATCATCGCCCTGAGCGGCGGCATTCGCAATAGCGCCGAGCGGCTCGGTCAGAAGAAGTAGGTACGTCTGACGCGACGCGCTGCCGGCAGCCCCGGGGGCGCGCGCCCCGCCTCACCGCGTTCGAAGCCCTTACAGATCGTCGCGCCGCCGCCCGCGCGGGAGCGCGGATTCATTCCAGCGCGGAGTCGTCTCTCGCGAGGGGCGCGCTCACAGCCTTACGATTAGGGCGGAGAAAATTCTTTGCGTCGCGCTTCGCGCTCTCACCCGAGATAAAAAGTATTGACTCCGAGTCACACTTGTACTAAATGTCCATCTGTTCTGACACTACGAACTTCCCGCCTGTGAGTTTCGGCTCGGTTCGCCCGAAGAAAGAGTACCGGCAGAGGTGGCGATAGTCTCCCGTTCGCGCTCTCCGGCAACAATGCGACGAATAGACCTCAAGAGAGCCAATGTCGCGCGTCCCAACACGATTCGCGACATTAACCGGCAGATCATTCTTAATTACGTTCGTGAAAGAGGTCCCATCTCCCGCGCCGAGATCGCGCAGGAAACTGCGCTGCAACGCTCGACCGTCTCGCTGATCGTTGACGAGTTGAAGTCGAGCGGGCTGATCGAGGAGGTGACGGGCGAGTCAACGGGCGGTCGCCCGCCGACGCTGCTCTCGCTGCGGACGGCGGACGCCGTCGCGATCGGAGTTGACCTCGGCACGCGGCGCACGATTGTCGCCACGAGCGACCTCGCCGGTCGCGTGCTCGAGCAGGAAGAGTTTCCCACCGACCCGGACTCGCGAAAAACCATCTCCCATATTATTGACTGCTCCCGCCGGTTCATCGCGAAGGGCGGGGCGACCATCGAGGGCGTCGGGGTGAGCCTGCCGGGGCTGGTGGATCAGGAGACGGGCACGGCGTCCTTCATCCCGCACTTCAAATGGCGCGATCTGGAGATCGCCAAAGAGATCAGGTCGGCGCTCGGACTGGCGGTGACAGCCGACAACGACGCCAACGCGGCCGCGCTCGCCGAACTCTGGTTCGGTCGCCCGGAGATACGCGAGGTTCGCGACTTCATCATGGTGCTCATCGAGGAGGGGATCGGCACAGGCATCGTCTTCGACGGTCAGGTGCACCGCGGCAAGAACGGCGCGGCGGGCGAGTTCGGGCACATGACCATCGGGCGGGATGCGCCGGTCGCCTGCGCCGCAGGAAGTCAGGGGTGCTGGGAGGCGTTCGCCTCGGAGCGCGCCGCGCTCGCGCGCTACGCGAAGTTGAAGCGCGGCGCGTGCGCGGCGTTCGAGTTCGGACGACTGGTTGAACTTGCCTTCGAGGGCGAGGGGGAAGCGCAGACCGCGCTTAAGGAGACAGCGCATTATCTAGGTGTCGGCATCGCGAATCTAATTCAGGGTCTGTCGCCGGAGGCGGTCATCATCGGCGGTCCCATCGTGCGCGCGTGGTCGCTGATCGCCAACGACATCCAGACAGCCGCGCGGGAAAACATCTGTCGCGGCTTGCCCCTCGCACAGATCATCGCGTCAACTCTGGGCGCGGAACCGACGCTGATGGGCGCGTTGAGCCTCGTCCTGATGACTAAATTCACGCACGTCTCGCTCTCCTGAATCGCTCGCCGCACCCGGTCGTCTTCGGCGGGGCTCTTCTTCCTCTTAGGATAATTGATGGAAGCGACAAAATTTTCTTGACAAGTAAGAAGATTAGTATTAAACCCTTTTGTCAGGGCTTGCAACAAAGTTCCCGTTCAAGGCTTCAGTCATACAAAACATACTTCTTTCGCCTTCTGTGTGGTGGAGCGATCATCAGGGCGTCGCGACGTGTGACCCCCTTCGTAGAGCTGGTACTCACCGGTAGGGCTAATCCGCACTGCTCGATACTTATCGTTATCGAGTAGCGCGTTCGTCTAGGGGTTGGCTCTCCACGATCGTCTGTCGTCAGATGTTGGTAATTGAAAGTGCGGAAGCTGAGGAGTCGTCTCCATGACAAGAAAGCCCGGATTACATGCGCTGCTATTCTTGCTAGCGCTCGGATTGTTCGCCAGCGTTCACGCCCAGGTGAGTACGGTCGGCAGCATCAGCGGAACCGTGCGTGATCAGAAAGGCGCTGTCGTGCCGGACGCCGAGGTCACGGTGACGGAGGAGACCACGCAGGCCACCCGCACGGTGAAGACGAACGACGAAGGGTTCTATTCGGTGCCCAGCCTGCCCGTCGGGCGATACACCGTGAGCGCGTCCCCCGCCGGCTTCAAAAAGACGGTCAACAGCGGGATCGAGCTGCACGTCGGCGACAAGCTCAACGTCGATCTGAACGTCGAGGTCGGCGCGGTGGGCGAGGTCGTGACGGTGACGGGCGAGTCGTCGCTCGTGCAGACGCGCAGCTCCGACGTGAGCAGCCTCGTGACGCAGAAGCAGGTCACGGAACTCCCGCTCAACGGGCGCAACTACGCGCAGCTCGTGACGCTCGTGCCCGGCATCTCGCCCGTCACGCAGGCGGGCGCGGGCGGCGCGTTCGGCACCGCCGGGACGGGGCTCGACTCGCACGTCGACATGTCGGTCAACGGCAACGGCTCGAACACGAACCTGTGGACGGTTGACGGCGTCAACAACATGGACGTCGGCTCGAACGCGACGCTGTTAGTCTTCCCCTCCATCGACTCCATCCAGGAGTTCCGCGTCGAGCGCAACAGCTTCAGCGCGGAGTACGGGCAGGCGCAGGGCGCGGTCATCAACCTCATCACGAAGGGCGGCAGCAACGAATACCACGGCGGGCTCTTCGAGTTCCTGCGCAACGACAAGCTGAACGCCAGCGACTTTTTCAACAACCGCGGCGGGCAGCCCAAGCCCGAACTGCGCTACAACAACTTCGGCTTCAACTTTAGCGGTCCCGTCAAGCTGCCCCGCTTCGGCGAAGGCCGCAAGAGAATCTGGAACGGGAAGGATCGCGCCTTCTTCTTCTGGAACGAGGAGTGGCGCCGCGAGGTGCGCGGGCTGGTGCCGCCCCTCCAGTTCCTGGTGCCGACGGCGGCGGAGCGCGTCGGCGACTTCAGCGGTAGTTTGACGGACGCGCTGCCGCACGATCCGCTGACCGGTCAGCCTTTCCCCGGCAACAAGATTCCGGCGGATCGCCTCAGCCCGGCGGGGCTCGCCATCCTGAAATTCTTCCCGCTCCCGAACGCGACCCTGCGTAACGGGATCAACTACGTGCAGTCGCCGGTCGAGCCCGTTAACACGCGTCAGGACACGCTGCGCGGGGACTTCAACCTGACGAGCAAGATGAACCTGATGGTGCGCTACATCAACGAGACGTGGGTGCACGGCAACGCGGCGGGCAACTTCTGGGGCGACACGGGCTTCCCGACCATCAGCTCCGACTGGTCACAGCCGAGCCACAGCTTCGCCGTCAAGCTGGCGAGCGCCATCTCTTCGAGCGCCGTCAACGAGTTCCAGTTCTCGCGCGCGGGCAACAACATCTTCGTCACGACTAACCAGGCGGGGCAGGCGCTCGACGCCGAGATCGCCTCGAAGTTCCCGACCGTCTTCCCGAAGCCCGGAGGCGTGGGGCTGCCGACCTTCTGGGGCGCGGACGGCTACCCGGCGCTGTGGCACCAAGCCCCCTGGCAGAATCACGAAGACCTCTTCATCTGGAAGGACGACTTCTCGAAGGTGGCCGGCTCGCACGATCTCAAGTTCGGCGGGCTCACGAGCCACAACATCAAGCGGGAGCAAGCCAACGGCGCCAACTCGTTCGCGCAGTTCTGCGGCACGAACACGCACACCGGCAACGCCATCGCCGAACTGCTGGTCAGGGACGTCCCGCTCGGCTGCTACACCGAGGTCAACACCCTGGGGCTCGGCGACGGGCGCTGGCACGACTTCGAGGGCTACGGCAACGACACGTGGAAGGTGCGACCCCACCTGACGCTTAACCTCGGCATGCGCTGGTCGCGCTACTCGCCCGCCTACGCCCAAGACAACCACATCAGCAACTACGTCCCGAGCCTCTATAACGGTCGCGACCCGCTGAGCGGGCTGGTCAGAGCCGATCAGTCCAACAGCCTCGGCCTCGGG
>JAIVGV010000408.1 GCA_020201365.1 Acidobacteriota bacterium | reverse complement strand
CCATCAGCCGACGCACGCGCTCGGCTTCCGGCGACGACGCGGGATCGGTCTCGTCCCACGGCAGCTCCGGCGTCCCGCCCTCGCCCTGCGGCTGCCCCGGCAGGTGCGACTTCCTCTCCTGCTCTGAGAGCGCCCCGTGCTGTCGGTTGAACTCGAACTCGTTCAACTGCCCGCCGCCGATCTTGTAGTTCGGCTGATTCTTCCAAGCGTCCTTCGCCATCGCTCCTCCGTTCTACTCCGCGCCGCGCGAGCCGCGCTTGACAGCCCGCGCGCCGCCTCCTTATTCTTGTCATCGCTCACCGTAGCAAGCCACCTTAGCTCAGTTGGTAGAGCGACTGATTCGTAATCAGTAGGTCTCCGGTTCAAGTCCGGAAGGTGGCTTCAAAATCTTTGCCGAATAGCTGCCACAGTTATACGGCAATTTCTTTTTCGCCTCAATCCTCGACTAGCAACTTCTCGTCAGCGGCGACGCGCGCTCCCGCGAACGACTCCTCGCGCGGAGTTCGGCGGGCTGAGTCTAAGGATGATCTGTGCGACTAGACGTGGGCGCCGTGGCGGAGCTTCTCGGCGCGCTTGATCTTGACGACGTAGCTGCGTGCCGCCTGGGTCTGGAACAGCTCGCGGGTCTCGATCTCGTCGTCCGTCGGGGGCGTGATGGCGAGGTCTGTGTAAGCGTGGCGCTGCGGGTCGCGTAAGACTCTGCGCAGGATGAGGTAGTAGCGCAGGAAGAGCGCGACCCAGCGCATCTGCTTCCACGCGGTCTCCGCCAGATACTTCGGGTAGAAGACGAAGGGCGACTCCGTCGGCAGCGTCGGGCGGCGATCCCTGCGGAACTTGAGGCGCAGGAAGCCGCCCTCGATCGGGTGCGCCCGCTCGATCTCGGCGGTGCCGCGGAACCAGACGAGGTTCGACATGGTCTTTCCCGGCGACGCGCCCGTCGCGACGCAGCGACGCATGATCGTCTCCGCGTGCTCGTCCGTGTAGTAGTGCGTCCACACGCCCGCGTAAGCCGCCTCCCACTCCTCGCGCGACATGCGCGGGTGCGGGACGGTCACGTGGTTCACGTCGTAGCGGTTCAAGTCCGCGTCCATCTCGACGCCCGCCTCGTGGAGCTTGCGGTGATCCTCCGAGCCGGGCAGCGGCGTCAGGCAGGTGTACTCCATGATGTCTATCGGCAGCTCGTTCTGGACGACGCGCAGGTCGTGCAGAATCGACTCGGGCGTGTCGTGCGGGAAGCCGATGATGTAGCCGCAGAAGATCATCGCGCCGGTGCGCTTCCAGTCTAAGAGCATCCGGCGGTACTCCGTGATCTTGTTCTGGTTCTTGCGCGCGCCGCTCAAGTTCTGCGGGTTGACGTTCTCCAGCCCGATGAAGACGCGGCGGACGCCCGCGCGCTTCGCCTTCTCGATGAAGTTCGGGATGCGGTGGCAGCCCGTGTCGATCTGGATGCTGCACCGGAGATCGATCTTCTCGACTTCGCGCAGTCGGATGAGGCGGTCGAAGATCGGCTCCCAGTTCTTGTTGCGCGCGAAGTTGTCGTCGGTGATGACGAAGCTGTGGACGCCCTGCGCGACGTTGGCGCGGACGATCCGCTCCACGTCGTCCGCCGTGCGCCAGCGCGACTTGCGCCCCTGCACGTTGATGATCGTGCAGAACGAGCAGGTGAAAGGGCAGCCGCGCCCCGCGTCGAAGCTCGTGTTTCCGAAGGCGCGCTTGACGAGCGACGCCGGGAGGAAGGGCGTCACGGCGCCCTCGAGTTCCGGCAGGTCGTCCATGAAGTTGTAGAGCGGTTTCAGACGATTCTCCGCCGCGTCGCGCAGCACTCCGTCGAGCCTGCCCTCGGCTTCGCCCGCGAAGAGCGAGACGCCCAACTCTTCGGCGCGGCGCACGTCGCGGTCGCGCTCCTTGAGCATGGCGAGCGTGCCGGAGACGTGGAAGCCCCCGACGGCGACCTGCACGCCGCGCGCGCGCAAAGTTCGCGCGAGGTCTAACGCGCGCGGGAACTGGTTCGACTGGACGCCGACGAGCATCACCATCCCGGCGTCGGCGCGCTCGATCATCTTGGCGATGCGTTCGACGGGGACTCGACCGAGAGTCTCGTCGAACGGGTGGACTTCGATCTCGCAGTCTTCGCCGAGCACCTTGCGGCGCGCGCAGTCGAGCGCCAAGCCGTCGAGCACCGCCAGCGAGTTCGAGGGGACGGGCGAGCGCAGCCACTGGAAGACGTAGCCGTCGTCGTCGTAGTGCGAAGGCTTGACGAGGGCGAGGCAGAAACGCTTCCGCGTTTGAAGTTTCGATTCGACCACTGTGCACCTGAAGGGTTGCGCGGGGGCTACCGACGACTGCGGCGCGAATAGTATTTGATGAGGGAGTCGTGCGTCAAAGGCGCGACGCGCGCGCGCCGTCGCCCGGCGACCGACGAGATCGGGTCCGCGTCGCGCGCCGACGCCGACGCCGAAACGGCGCGGGCGCGCGCGTCGTGGCTTAGCCTTGAGCCTAGACCGCCGGGCGCAAGAGCCCGCGGAAGATGCCCTGGATTTGGACTTGGTAGGCGGGGACGCGGATCGGTTCGAGCTGCGAGTTGGCGGGGCGCAGCTCGACCTCGCGACCGAAGCGGTAGAGCCGCTTTAGGGTGGCGCGCTGCCCCTCGACGAGCGCGACGACGATCTCGCCGTCTCTCGCCTCGACGCGGTTCTCGATCAAGGCGATGTCGCCGTCGCAGATGTGCTCGTCAATCATCGAGTCGCCGGTGACCTTCAAGGCGTACACCTGTTCGGGTCGCACGCGACCGAGCAGGAAGCGCGGGACGGTGACGGTCTGACTCGAATCGTTAACCGCGTCGAGCGGCTGACCGGCGGCGACGCGACCCAGGAGCGGCACGTCGCAGGTGGCGTCGGTCGGCACGTCTTCGACCTGCACCTTGAGACCGAACGAGCCGTTGGTGTGCTCGCGCGAGAGCAAGCCCCGCCGCTCGAGCGCCTCGATGTGCTTGGCGATGGTCGCCTTCGAGGAGATGTGGAAGTGGCGCGCGATCTGCGCGTAGGAGGGCTCGTAGCCGTGGCGCTCGATGAAGCGCCGGACGTAGTCGTAAATCTCTTTCTGCCGCTGCGTGCGCGGTTGCATCATTTGCGAGAGTCCTCCACCGCTGCGAGAGGAAATTCGCGGCGGACGTTTGGTGAACGCTTCGGATTCTATGCCGCGGCTGCGCGAAGCGTCAAGAAAAAGAAACGCATCGTTTTCCTTTCACTTGTTCGAGTAGCGTGCAAGTTGCAGCGGCAGGGCGCGGACGCTCGAAGGGATCGGCTTCTTGATCTCGACGCCGACCAGAATGTCTTGCGCCTTCACGCCGTACACAGCCTCGTTGAGATCGTTGTCGGGGTTGATGACGACGCCCTTGAGTTCCAGCCCCGCGAACAAGCCCTTGCTGCGCGAGTAGGACAGGATGCCGGCTTTCAACTGCGCGTCGGTCGAGAGCGAAGCCTGTCGCCCGACGGGACCCGCCGCCGCGCCCGCCTCGCCGCCGATCTCGAACTTGTCGCCGAGCAGCCCCTTGATCGCGCCGTCGTTCATAAAGAGCAGCACGAAGTCGGTCGAGGACGCGCCGAGTTGCGGTCCGAAGCTGCCGCCGCCGAGTTTGAAGAACGCGGGCGCGCTCCAACCGCCCGGGATGCGTCGGCTGATCACGCACGAGCCGCCGCGCGCGCCGACGAGCAGGATGCCAGCCTTGATCACGTCGGGGCAGACGCCGACCGCCTCCGCCTTCTCCAACAGCTCCTTCGGCACAGCCTTGTCCGGCGTGCTCATGATCTCCCGAAAGACCGTCGCCGCTTCCTGCGACCTCTTGCGCGCCTCTCCCTGCGCCTTCGCGTCCGACTTCTTGTCCGCGCGCGCGCCCGCCGCGCAAGCTAAGACGAGCGCGCACGCGAGCGCGGACGCGACCGATCCACGCGAACGGGAAACCACCGACCTTCGCATCACACAGAGATTCATTGCGACCCCTCCGCCCGAAAGATGTCCGACAGCTCAGTTGTAGGAGAGTGTTGACGCTCACATCTTACAACTTTCGCGGGCGAGAAAAAATGTTCGCGGGGCGCGGGGCGTCCGTCGCCGGAGTGTTGAACGGGCAAGACGACGGCTCGACCTCAGCCGGCCTGCTCGATTCGACTGAAAATGAGGCGGCGCGCGCGCCACGGGTTCGTCTTTCGCCTGCCGGCTGCGGGGGTCTGCCGCGAATCTTACACGACGCGGACGCGCCGCCCCAACGCCGAAGCGGACGCGCCGCCCGGAGTGTGATCGAAGGCGCGCGGCGTCGCCTCGGTGCGCGTCGCGCCGTTTGACCGTGGGGCGCGCGGGGTGCGACGATTGTCGCGCTCAAACATTTTTAGACAAGTCATGTTCGCGTAAAGGAGTGTCGCGATGCAGATCGATCCGGAGAAGGTGCAGACGCAAGAAGAGACGGGCGAGCCCGCGGCGGTTGACGAGGTGGAGGGGCGCGTCGAGGCGGAGATGAAGATCATCGAGGGCAGCGCCAAGGAGCGCGTTGCGCACGGGCTGCAGGACGCCGAGCTTGAGCGCGAGGGCGAGCGCCTGCAACGCGAGGGCGAGCGCGCGCTCGAAGAGGAGCGGCGCGCGGAGCGGGACGGGGGGAGCTAACGACGCGGAGACACGGAGACGCGGGGAACAGATTTGATCGAGGCGACGGCGCGCGATCCGCGATCTGAACATTTGGGGTTGAGAGAGTCGTCAGGCGGGGCGGTGCTGCGTGCCCTTGCCGCGCGTGACGCCGAGCATCACGCCGGGCTCGCGCACGACGAGCCTGTGCCACGTGCCGCGCGGGACTCGGCACGCCTTGCCCGCGTCGAGCGCGAAGGTGCGCGCGCCGCCTTCGGCGTCGAACACCACGTCGAGCGCGCCGGAGAGCATGAGGAGCAGTTCGTCGCCTTCGGGATGAATCTCCCAAGTCGGCGTGTCGCGCTCGAAGCGGTTGGAGGTGACGAGCCAGCCGTTCCCGGCGGCGACGCGCGCCACGTCGTCGCTTCGCGCCTCGCCCGCCATCAACTGCTGCCAGAAAGTCTCCGTCACCTCGACGGGCAGCGCCTCGCCGCCGTCTTCGAGGTGGACGTACGTCCCTGCGAGATCGAAAGACTCCTGCGGCGAATCACTCATGGCTCATCCTCCAAAAGGCTGTCCGTCGTCCGTGGTCAGTTGTCCGTCGTAAGTGCTGAACGAGCCCGCCCCTTCTTGGGCGACTTGCGCGCTTCACCACAAACAACTGACCACGGACGACTGACCACGGACAGTTTTCTATCCCTGCTTTTCGGCGAGGATGTCGTCGAGCGTGGCGCGCAGGAAGGCGCCGACGTGGGAGCCTCCGCCGACGACCTTCTTGCGGATGCGCCCCTGCCTGTCTATCACGTAGGTCTGCGGAATCTGGTAGCCGGGCGCGAGGAAGCGCGCGTACATGTTCTGCTCCGCCCACG
>JAIVGV010000407.1 GCA_020201365.1 Acidobacteriota bacterium | reverse complement strand
GCTCCGTCTTGATGACGAGCCGATCACCGAACTGAATCACCCTCCCGGTCAGCACGGCGCGCACGCCCAACTCGCGCCCGACCGCCCGCGGGTTGACACTCTTACCCTTGTAGCCGAAGACGGTCGAGCGCGCCATCACTCGCAGCTTCGGCAGTTGGGAAAGCGTGTTGATGATGCTCTCAGTGATGCCGTCGGAGAGGTACTCCATTTCGGGATCGTCGCTCGCGTTCTCTAGCGGCAGGATGGCGAGAGAGGTGACGGCTTTGCGCGCGGCGCGGCGGCGCGGCGCGTCACCGAAAGGCGCTGTCGGCGCGCGGTTGCCTCGAAGCGGCGGCGGAGAAAAAACTTTTGTCGGCTCGAAATCATCACGCGGCGCGTCGTCGCCGCCGATGAGCTTCGTCCGACCTTCCGCGAGCGATGAAGAAGCATTTTGGAGGGGCGTGCCGTCGTCGCGGCAAAAGTTCAAGCCTTCGGTCGCGTAGGAGCGTCGGCATGTCGGGCAAATCTTCATCTCAATTTTTAACGCGCGCTTCGAGCCTGCGGCTGAAGGACCTTAACGCCGGGCTATTTTAACCGCGCCGCCGATGACGCGCTAGCGCGCCCATCGCGTGACTCGCGTGCGGCGCGGGCGCGCTCACTTCGTCGGCACGGTGACGACGGTGCGTAAGAGTTCGAGTTCCAGTCCGGCGCGGCGGGGGCGGACTTCGAGCTGGCGGCGCTCGCCTCTCGTGTCGGGCGTGAGGGGGCGGCGCGGGCGGTAGGTGACGACGTACTGCGCGAGGATCGAGCGCCCGATCTTCTCGGTGAGGCGGACGATCTCGTCGGGCGTGCGGGGCTGGAAGAGTCGCCCTCCGGCTTCGCGCGCCAGCTCTGTGAGCTGCTGCTCGCGCTCTAACGTGGCGCGCTCGTAGGCGCGGAACCAGCGGCGCATCGCGGCGTCGGTGTCAACCGTGACTTTGAAGCTCCTGTCCGTGGCGGACGTGCTGACGGGGTGGTTGCGCATCCTCACGAAGTCGCCGACGAGCGAGGCGAAGGAGAAGACGTGGACGCTCGCCTGCGTGGCGATCAGGTTTTGCAGCGCCTCCCGCTTGATCGTCCCCGCGCTGATCTCTTCCTTCGACTGAACCTCCAAGCCGTCCGTGAAGACGACGACGTGAGAGTTTCCGACGGGCTGCTCGCGGAGCTTCGCGGCGGCGAGCGCGAGGCAGTCGGAGAGGCGCGAGCGCTCGGCGGTGAAGAACTTGGTCTTGAGCTGGTGCGCCGCCAAGCCGAGATCGTCCGTCCAGTCCTGCACGAGCTCGACGCGACGGCTGTTCTGGATGACGGCGACGCGGTCGCCGTAGCGCAGCGCCGCCATGAGGCGCGCGGCGGCTTCGCGCGCGGTCGCGTCGTTGTGGGTTGCCGCCAGGACGGTGCTCGCCATGTCGAAGACGACGAGGACGTTGGCGGGCGCGCGCGTGATGCTGCGGACTTCCTGCGGAACATTGTCTTCGAGCACGAGCAGGTCGCGCGCTTCGAGCGTCGGGTCGAAGTGCTCGAACTCGTCGAAGGCGGCGACGGGCACGCGCACCTCCTGCGTGAAGACTTTGAGCGACTCCTGATCGTCGCGCGCGGGCGTGGGCGTCGGCTGCTGCGCGCGGCAGACGCTGGCGGCGAGGAGGATTACGAGCACGAGACGCATCAAGTGAATTTTAGATCGCTTTCGGCTTGAGCGTTAGGTGTGGGGCTGTTCACCGCAGAGACGCAGAGGGCTCGCGGAGATCGCGCGGAGAAAACCTCTGCGTAAACTCCGCGTCGACTCCGCGCCTCTGCGGTGAGTCTCACCTGCCCGACATTCAACTTAATCCTTCTGCGGCGCGCGCACGCCTCACTCTCTGAAGTCGCTTTGAAGTTCCGCGACGATCTCCCGCGCAGCACGCCGCGCGCGCTCGATCTCGTCGGTGGCCAAGGAGACCGCGCCGACGACGGCGTGGCCGCCGCCGCCGTAGCGCTCGCAGATCGTGGCGATGTTGTGTGCGCGCGGGCGCGGGCTCCAGGGGTTCGAGCCGACGGAGATTTTGGTGCGGTAGGGCGTGCGCGTGAGCGCGACCGAGTAGGTCGTCTCCGGGCGCAGGTAGTAGGGGATGAACTTGTTGAAGCCCTCGAAGCCCTCGTCAATGAGATCGAAGTTGACGACGCCGCGCGCGTACTTGATCTTGCGGCGGATCGCTGCGAGCGTTTCGAGGTGGCGCTCGCGGATGGGCGCAAAGCGCGACTGGACTTCGCGGCTCGTCGCCACGTCTGCGAGCGACTGCTTGACGAGCGCGCGGATGATCCACTCGATGAAGTCGTCTTCGGGGGCGTTCTCGATGACCTGCATCAGTTGCAGCGCGGGCTCTCTGAGTTCCACGACCTGCGCGGGCGACTCGTAGAACGCGCCGTCTATGACGTGCGCCCAGTGGACGAGCGGGGCGAGGCTCGCGTCGTCGAAGCCGAAGCGCTCGCGCGCGACGCGCTCGATGAACTCGGTGCAGGACTTGCTCTCCGCGTCCCAGAACTTCTTGCCCGAACGGTCGGCGCGGAAGTGCGCCTCGTCCGCCGCGGAGAGGAAAGCCGACTGGTGGTGATCGAACCACCAGGTCAGTCTGTCGGAGGGCGAGTACTTGAAGTCAACGATGGCGTTCTCGTCGCCGTCGAACATCCGCTCGTCGAAGAGCGAGCCGGGGCGGTGCAGGAGTCCCGCGTACTCGACGCGCGCGCCCCGGTGCACGCGCGCGAGGTAGAAGCGCGTGAAGACGGCGGCGGAGGCGACGCCGTCGAAGCAGTGGTGGTGGAAGAGCAGGCGGAGTCTCATCTGGCTGATCGCGATCTGGTCAAAAATTGGGCGCGGCTTCGTTAAGCTGATCGGGGAGAAATTTTAAGCCCGCGGAAGAGCCGGACATCTTAGCAGCCGCGCGCGGCGGGCGCCAACGCGCCGCGCGAGTGTGTCTTGAGATGGAGCGTGAAAGCCCCGCGCGACTCGCATCGCGCGGGGCTTTCGTCACTGACGGTTTCGCGGGCGGATCGTCAGTCTTCGATGCGCGCGCCGGCGGGCAAGCCCAAACGCTCGCGTATGAACTTCTCGGCTTCCGCCTCGACGAGTTCGCCGTTCGCGACCCAGACCTTTGAAGCGAGCACGTCGCCCGCCGCGTTGAGCCGTGCGGGATCGAGGAAGACGTTGTAGGGCGAGCCCCACTTGCGCGCGTCGCCGGTCTTGCGCCGGTAGTCGTAGTGCGTCGTCTTCTCACGCTCGCCTTCGGAGTCGGACTCGACGACGACGGGGTAGGCGGCGGGGAACGCGTCGAAGTACGACTTGATCTCCGCGGGCGTGCCGTACTCGCTCACGGCGATGATGTCGAGCCCCGCGTCGTGAAACTTCTGGTAGAGGCGCGCGACGACTGAAGCCTCCGCCTTCCAGTTGTGACACCACGGCGCGAAATAGACGACGAGCACGAGCCGCCGCCCGCGCGCCCACCCGCGCAGGTTGACGGGATCGCCCGACGCGGCGGACTTGTACGTCCAATCTTTGTAGTCCAGCCCGCGCTCCTGAATCGGCGCGTACTCGTGCGACTCGGCGGGCGCGGGCGTCGGCTGCGGCGAGGCTGACGACGGCGGGTGCGCTTGCGTCTGCGGCGACGCCTGCGGCGCGGGCGTCGGTTGTTGCGCGCGTGCGGTCGTCGTGAGCGCGAAGGCGAGCGCGAGCGGGGCGAGGGCGAAAACTTTCCTCATGCGGCGAAACCTCTGGCGGTGAAGTGAAGGATGACGCGGGGACGGGGCGACGCGGAGACGCGGAGACAAAACGGCGGCGCGCTCTTCGTCCGTGATCGTTATCTTTCGCCGCGTCCCCGCGTCGCCCGCTCCCCGCGTCCTCTTCATCCTTGTCCGTTGAGGGAGACCGCCTCCTTCTCGTCGAGCAGCGGCAGCACGTCAGCCTCGAACTGCGCGCGCGTGTGCTCGCCGGTGATCTCTTTGCGGATGCGCCCGGCGCGATCTATGAGGATCGTCTTCGGCAGACCGACGACGCCGTACTGCGCCTTCGCCGCCGAAGTGCCGAGCACGACCGTGTAGTCCTGCCGCAGCGCCCTCTGGAAGTCGCGCACGCCGTCCGCCGTGTCCTCCGCCGAGACGCCGACGACCGTGAGCCCGCGCGCCGCCAGGTCGCGCTGCATCGCGCTCAGGTCGGGAATCTCCTGCCGGCAGGGCACGCACCACGTCGCCCAGAAGTTTAAGAGCACGACGCGACCGCGCAGGGAGGCGAGGCTGTACGACTGACCGTCGAGCGTCTTGAGATCGATCTCCGGCGCAGGTTTCGCGTTCGCCGTGTTCGCCGTCGCGGCGCCCGCGCCCGGCGCGTTCGTCGCGTCGCCCTGCCGCTGTTTGACGCGCTGGTCGAGCCAGCTTTCGGCGTTCACCGGAATGATCCGCGAAGCGAGGTTCGCCATGCGCGTCACGTTGTTCGTCGCGATGAGCAAGCCGATGGCGATGAGCAGCACGCCCGAAGCCACTTCGACCTTGTGCAGGTGGCGGCGGAACCAGGTGTAGAAGCCGAGGAACTGATTGAGGAGCAAGCCCGTGAGCAGGAACGGGACGGCGAGACCTGCGGCGTAGAAGACCGAGAGAAGAAGACCGCTCTTCCACCCGCCGCTCGTCGCCGCGAGACCGATGATGCCGCCGAGGATGGGTCCGATGCACGGCGTCCAGCCCGCGGCGAAGGCGAGTCCGAGCGCGAACGATCCGAAGAGCCCGCGCGGCTTGTCGTCAGAAAATTTGCGGGTGTCGCGGTAGAGCGCGCCGATCTTCAACACGCCCACCAACTGCAAACCGAACAGGAAGATCACCGCGCCGCCGATCCACCGCACCCACGGGTTCGAGATGACGGCAGCGCCGACCAGCCCCGCCGCCGCGCCGAGCAGGATGAAGATCATCGAGAGCCCGGCGTTGAACGCGAGCGAGTTGAAGATGACGGCGCGTCGGGCGGAGCGCGCGCCGCCCTCGCCCTTCAAATTCTCGACGCTCACGCCCGAGATCAGAGAGATGTAGCCCGGCACGAGCGGCAGCACGCACGGGCTCAAAAACGACGCCAGCCCCGCGAGGAACGCGATCAGGACGGTGATGTTTGCGCCTTCCATTTCAGTTAGAGATTACAACAAAGGGGCGGCGTTCAAAAGTACTGAGTACTGAGAAAAGACCGGAGGCGCGGAGTAGAGTTTTTGCCTTTCACTGAGTACTCAGCACTCAGTACTACTTTTCGTCGAGCAGAATTTTGACGACCGATTCGAGCAGATCGTTCGCCGACGCGCCGCCGCCGACGAGGACGTAGCGGACGACGCCGCGCCGATCAATGACGAAGGTCGTCGGGAGCGCGCGCACGCCGTAGCGCAGCGCGGTCGCGGCGTTCGCGCCGACGCCGACCGGGTAAGGGAGGCGCAGGCTCTTCTTGAAGTCGGCGATCTCTTTAAGCT
>JAIVGV010000132.1 GCA_020201365.1 Acidobacteriota bacterium | reverse complement strand
GAGCCGTACTTGCCGCGCACGTCCTGCACGACGCGGATGTAGCCGCCCTCGACGATCACGTCCGTCGCGTTGTCGTAGCCTTCGAGGGCGGAGCCCAAGTGCGAGCTCGCCGCGTGGCTCGTCAGCGCGGTGGCATTGTACGGCGTGCGCGTCAAAAGGATCGGCGCGCGCCGCGCGCCCTTCGGCACGAGGATGACGGTGTGCAGCCGGACGCCGTCCCTCATCGGGATCATCACCTCGCGCCGCTCGTAATCGAACCCCTCGTTCGTCGGCACTAACTTCGCGGGCGTCTCGCTCGGCAAGGTCTGCGCGGGCGTCTGCGCAGGCGTTGGGCTGGCGGGCACAAGAGCAAAGAGCGCCGACAAGACGAACGACAGCGCGCGGGAGACGTTGTTAGGCTTTCGCATATGCATCCTTCAAGGTAGGCTCACAGCAAGAGCGTACAATAGGTTACTTCATGTGCATTCGGAACCACTCGACAATCCTTCTGTCGGCGTCCTCGCGGTTAAGCGGCACGCCGTGATCGTCGTTGGCATAGACGATCAGCTCGTAAGTCTTTCCGCTCTCTTGCAGCTTCTGGGCTAAGGCTAACACCTGGCTCGTGCTCACGCGCCAATCCGCCGTGCCGTGCAGCAGCAACACCGGCGCGTTGATTTTGCCCGCCCAATACACGGCGGAGCGCTCGCGCAGCGACTCTTCGCCGCGCTTCTCGAAATCAGGGATCAGGCGTTTGTAAACATTAACCATCACAGGGCGTTCTTTGTCCGTGCTTATTAAATCCGCCATGCCGCTGATGACCGCCGCGGCGTTCACCGGGGCGTTATCCTTGAGCGCGAGGTAAGTCATCATCCCGCCGCGCGACGCGCCGAGCATGAAGACGTTATTCATGTCCACGTAGCCGAGCGAGCGTGCGAGCGGGATGAGGTTCAGCACGTCGTGCAGGTCTGCGCCGCCGAACTCGTCGCGCCCTTCGCCGCCGCCGACGCCGCGGTACTGCGGGCCGATGACGACGAAGCCGCTTGAGACGTAGCGGTAATAGCCGAACTGCGCCCACGGCGTCAGCTTGCCTGAATCGCCGTTGCCGCCGTGATTGACGATGATGAGCGGCAGCTTTTTACCTTCCGTGTTCTTCGGCTTCCAGATGAAGCCCGCGACCTTCAAGCCATCGCTCATGTACGTAATCCGCCGGCACTCGAATCCCGCGTAAGCCTTCTCGCGCTCAAACTCCTCTTTACCCAGCAGGTGCGCCGTGAAATTGGCGGGCATCTCCATCTTAAAGCCCGCCCGCTTGGCGGTTTCGACCTCATCCGCGAACGCGCGTTTAGCAGATTCCAAATACTGTTCGTATGTGCCCACCGTATTCGGCGCGCACGGCACTTGCTCAACGACAGCGCCGTCATTTCTAATGTCGCTCTGTGCCGCCGCGCTCAGGGCGCACAAGAACAGAAAGGTGATCAGCGGCAAGGATCGTGCCCCCTTCAATATAAGTTTCCTCCCTGTTGAAACGTGCAAGTCGTCAGTCCGAGCTACTGTTTGTGCGGGATGATTCCGCATCATACCCCTATGTGCAGAGTCACCTCAATGTTCCTTTGAGGTGCGCCCGCGTTACAGCCGAAGCTGCTCGATGCGCTCGCGCAGGGCGCGGGTGAAGCAGTCGGTCTCTTCGTCGGTCGCGCCGCTGGAGCGGAGGGCGGCGCGGAGTTGCGCGTCGGTGATGCGGCTGAGGTAGTGGTAGAGCCAGCGCACGTCTGCCTCTGTGACGCCTTCGCGCGCGTCGTCGGTGCGCTGACCGACGTAGCCCCAGCGGAGCGTGCCGTCGGCGTCGCGGGCGAGGAAGTCGGGCGTCTGGGCGGCGAAGCCGTGGCAGTCCCACTTCGTGCGCGTGAAGGGATCGCCCCAGCGACCCATCGAAGCGCCCCAATCAATCACGAGGTAGCGCGCCTCGATTGTGCCGTCGGCGAGCCGGTGCTCGAAGACGGCGGTGTTCGAGCCGCGCGCGAGATCGCGCACGTCCTTATTGTCCCAGTTCGACGTGAGCATCAGCAGAATCTTCAAGCCCGCCAGCTCGTGCGTCCCCACGAACGGGTTGTCGTCCCAAGCCCAGCCGTGCTCGTCGAACAGTTTTCGCACGCCCGCCTCGTCCAGCTCGAAGCGCGCGTCTCTGAACGTGCAGTCCTCGCCGACGCACTCGCGCGCTCGCGTCAAGCTGTACTCGCCCTCGATGCGTCCTTCGGCGACGTAGTGGCAGCGCTCGACGAAGTAGCCGCAAGCCCACGCGAGCCGCGCCGCGAAGACTTCCGACTTCACCTCGTCGCCCCACTTCACGCGCCACACGCGGCGGCGCGCGTCCTCGACCGACAGGCACGGGCTCGTCCCCGTCTCGTGCTCCGCGACGAAGCGGAAAGGCGGCTGCGGCGCGCCGTCGCGCCCGCCCGCGCCCGCGGCGAAGTCCAGCTCTTCAACCTCTCCCGGCTCAGCCCACAGCACGCGCACGTCCGCGCGCACGCGCCGACGCTTCGCCGTGAGCGCGAGGTAGCGCGAGCGCAGCCACCAGCTTAAATAGACGCTCGCGATGATCGCGCAGGTGGCGATGAGCGAATAGACGACGATCTTCGTGAGCCCGTGCATCGGCGCAAACTATAACAGTTCGCGGTTGGGTGCGGGGCAAGGAAGAACTCACCACGGAGGGCGCGGGGGCACACGGAGGATTTCAGACCCGCGTGTGCCCCCGTGCACTCCGTGGTTAATTTCTTTGCGCTTGAGCGGCGGCATGATTACGTCTAGACTCGCCGCGAACGAACCCGCGTATGACGAACTCGACAGACGAGCGACTGCAAACCGACCGCGCCGTCGCCGTCGAGACGAAGGTTTACTACGACCTGTTCGCGCCGCAGTCGAGTGCGCCCGCGCCGCTCCTCGTCGCGCTGCACGGCTACGGGAGCAACAAGGGCTGGATGATGCGCGAGGCGCGCGAGTTCGCGCCGGAAGGCTTCGCCGTCGCGGCGCTGCAGGGGATTCATCAGCACTTGAAAGAGCCGAAAGAGAAGGGCGCGCCGCTGCGCTACGGCTTCGGGTGGCTGACGAACTTCCGCCCAGAGGAGTCGGTCGCGCTGCACCACCGCGCGCTGCTCGATCTGATTGCAACATTGGTTGATGAGGAGATCGCCGATCCGAGTCGCGTCTTCCTCTTCGGCTTCTCGCAGACGTGCGCGCTCAACTACCGCTTCGCCTTCACGCACGCAGACATTTTGCGTGGCGTCATCGGCGTCTGCGGCGGGCTGCCCGGCGACTGGGAGACGAGCGCGCTCTACAAGCCGACCGCAGCCTGCGTGCTCCACCTCGCGGGCGCGCGCGACGAGTTCTACCCGCCCGAACGGGTCGCCGACTACGCGGGGAGGCTGAGGGCGCGTGCGCGCGACGTGGAGTTTGAGTCCTTCGACGCGGGGCACGAGTTCGTGCCCGCGATGCGCGAGCGCGTGCGCGCGTGGCTCGCGTCGCGCGCCGCCGCGTGAGGCGAGATGCCCGCGCCGCGCTTGGGGACAATCCCGCGCGGGACGCCGAAAGCTGTCGCGCGCCGACGGGAAGCTTGAGCGAGGTGAGACGCCAATGAAGTCCGGATCGAGATCAACCTTTGCGTTCACGAACGCCAGATCGCTCGCCGCGTCGCTCGCGTGCGTTGCCGTCGCCGCCGCCGCGGCGCTGTCGTCCTGCGCGCAGCCGCCCGAAGGCGAGAGGGCGAACGCGGAGAACGCCGCCGCGATCCGCGCCGTGCTCGACGCCCAAGCCGCGGCGTGGAACCGCGGCGACATAGAGGGCTACATGGACGGCTACGAGCGCAGCGATCAGACCACGTTCGTCTCCGGCGACAACCTCACGCGCGGCTGGCAGACCGTCCTCGACCGCTACAAAAAATCCTACGACACGCGCGAGAAGATGGGCGCGCTTCGCTTCGACGATCTCGACATCAAACCCCTGAGCCCCTTCTACGCCGTCGCCACCGGGCGCTGGCAACTGACGCGCGCGAACGACGCGCCGCACGGTCGCTTCACGCTCATCTTCCGCAAGACCAGCGCGGGCTGGCGCATCGCCCTCGACACGACGACCTCCGCGACCCAGTAACGGCAACACACGCAAGCCCCATGGCAGACGCGCTCGCCGTCATCAACTGCTCACAGCTCGTCACGCTCGCGGGCGCGCGCCGTCCGCGGGTCGGCGCCGAGCTGCGCGAGCTTGCGATCATCGAAGACGGCGCGATGCTCGTGCGCGGAGAGAGGATCAAGCGCGTCGGCGCACGCACAGAGATCGAGCCTCTGATCGAGGGCGACTGCGAGGTGGTTGACGCGGGCGGTCGCGTCGTGCTGCCCGGCTTCGTGGACGCGCACACGCACCCGGTCTTCGCGGGCACGCGCGCCGACGAGTTCGAGCGGCGCGCGCGCGGCGAGACGTATCAGGAGATCGCCGCACGGGGCGGCGGCATCCGCGCGACCGTGCGGAAGACTCGCGAGGCGAGCGAAGACGAACTCGTCGCCGTGTCGCGTCGCTATCGGAACTGGTTTTTACGGGCGGGGACGACGACTGTCGAGGCGAAGTCGGGCTACGGGCTTTCGGTCGAGGACGAGTTGAAGATGCTGCGCGCGATCCGGCGGCTCGGCGAAGAGGGGAGCCTGCGCTATGTCGGGACGTTCCTCGGCGCGCACGACATCGCGGAAGAGTACCGCGCGCGGCGCGACGATTACGTCAGGCTCGTCGTCGAAGAGATGCTGCCGCGCGTCGCCGACGCAGGGCTCGCGGAGTTCTGCGACGTGTTCTGCGAGGAGCGCGTCTTCGCGGTCGAGGAGTCGCGCCGCATCCTCGGGGCGGCGCGCGCGCGCGGCTTGGGCTTGCGCGTCCACGCCGATCAGCTCTCGCTTTCGGGCGGCGCGCGGCTCGCGGCGGAGGTTCGCGCGGCGACGGCGGATCACTTGGAGCACGCGGACGCCGCGGGCATCGCCGCGTTGAAGTCGGCGGACGTGCAGCCGGTGCTGCTGCCGTGCTCGGTTTACGCGCTCGGCGCGACGAAGTACCCGGCGGCGCGCGAGATGATCGGGGCGGGGCTCGCCGTCGTCCTCGCCACTGACTTCAACCCCGGCTCCTCGCCCACGCCCTCGATGACGATGGCGCTCTCGCTCGCCGCGACGCACTTGAAGATGACGCCCGCCGAGGGCGTGACCGCCGCGACGATCAACGCGGCGCATAGCCTGAGACGCGGGCACGAACTCGGATCGCTCGAAGCGGGCAAGCTCGCCGATTTTGTCATCCACGACTGCGCGGACTACCGCGAGCTGGCTTACTTCTTCGGCGTCGAGCACGCGCGCGAGGTCTTCGTCGGCGGTCGCCGCGTGTTTTCGCGCGGCGCGGCGAGGCTACAAGATGGTGTGTGAAATTACCGCTTGACGCACAATTTGTCGTCGTTTATGATCGCCCCAACACTGGAAAGGAGGTGATCCTAAAACG